>CAIOLZ010000119.1 GCA_903859265.1 uncultured beta proteobacterium | reverse complement strand
GCGGCGTCCTGACCGAGCGCCATGAACACATAAAACATTTGCATGCATGCATTGGCAAGATCGGTCCCGGATTGCTGGGTTGCGTGTGTTGTCGCCACCAGGGCGGACAGCTCGGCGCCGGTCAGTTTGAGCACGGCTGGCAAGCCCAAAACGGGTTCCAAGTCAGTGCTTTTCAGTAGTGGCAAAGTTTGCGCAGCCATTTCTTGTCGAGTGTAAGTTCAGGGTGAGCTGGGTTTTTTTGATTGCTCAAGCATTAATTGCCTAGGCAACTTATAATGCGATTTCCCATGAAAAAACCGTGCCACAACTTCTATACCGCCGAGGGCTACAACCCCGAGGAAAGTGTTGGCTACCTGATGCGCAATATCCTGAACGGATTTGCGCACCAGGTGGAGTCGCAACTGGCCCACACCGACCTCACCAATGCCCAGTGGATTCCGCTCTACAAGGTCTATTCGGGCCAGGCAATGACCGTGGCCGAGCTGGCCAGAGTCTGCCACCTCGACGCTGGCGCCATGACGCGCACGCTCGACCGGCTCGAAGCCAAGGGCCTGTGCCGCCGTGAACGCTCGGAGGCCGACCGGCGCGTCGTGCATATCGTGTTGACGCCGGCCGGGCGCATTGCTGCCGCCGACATTCCCCATGTTTTAAGCCGTGTGCAAAACGCCAGTTTGAACGGCTTCAGCACCCAGGAATTTGAAACCCTCAAGCGTTTTTTACGCCGGATTTTGGACAACAACCAGGCCGCCGCCGATGCAAGCGCCGAAACAATTGCCAAGACTGGCGTACCCCATGAATCCTGATACTTCCAACCTTTCTACAACGCGCCTGGCGCGGGCTTTGGTGGCCCTTGCGGTCGTGACCATGTTTGGCGCCTGCGCGCCGCTGGGCACCCAGCGCCAGCCCGATCCGATGCTCGACGCCGCCGCAGTGGGACTGCAAGGCCAGCCCGGCCCAAACATTGATCCGCAGTGGTGGCATGCGTTTGGCGATGCCCAACTCAACGCGCTGGTCGAAAAGTCGCTGGCCAACAATCCCAGCCTGCGTGTGGCGCAGGCCCGTTTGACCCGCGCGCAGTCGGCCGCAGACAGCGTGCGCGGCAATGACCTGCCGCAGGTCGGACTTCAAGCCGATCTGACGCACCAGCTCTACCCGCTCAACTACATTTACCCGCCACCGATTGGCGGCAGCATTCTGGACTCGGGCGACTTGCAGCTCAATGCGAGCTGGGAGCTGGATTTTTTCGGCAAAAACCGCGCGGCGCTGGAATCGGCACTCGGGCAAGCGCGCGCTGCGCAGGCCGATGCGCAGGCAGCCCGCAGCTTGCTGGCCACCAACGTGGTGCGCAGCTACTTTCAGTGGCTCAAATGGAATGCGCAGCGCGAGATTGCCGAGGCCATATTGGCCGGGCGTGAACAGTCCAGAGCGTTGGTGCGCGACCGCCTGAAAGCCGGGCTGGATACGCAGTTGGAGTTGCAGCAGTCCAATGCGGCGATTCCCGACGCACGGTTGCAAATCGAACAGATTACCGAACAGCAAAACCTGGCCCTCAACGCACTGGCTGCCCTGGCGGGCCAGCCAAAAGAGCCGCTGCAACTGGTGGCGCAGCCGGCTGCGGAGTTCAAATCCGGTGCAGCAACGATAGCCAAACCGCAATCGATTCCCATGGATTTGCTGGGCCGTCGGGCCGATGTAGAGGCTGCGCGCTGGCGGGTGGAGGCGGCGACCAGAGATGTCGCCAATGCCCGCACGCTGTTTTATCCCAACATCAACCTGGTCGCATTTGCCGGCTTGCAGAGTATCGGGCTGGAGAAAGTGGTCAGCAGCGGCAGCGAGCAATGGGGCGTCGGCCCATCGATCCGCCTGCCGATATTTGACGCCGGACATTTGCAGGCCAATCTGAATGTCAAATCCTCTGACCTCGACGCCGCGATCGCGAGCTACAACGCACAGGTCATCGAGGCGGTGCACGACGTGGCCGATCACATCACGTCAAGCCGCGCCATAGAAAGCCAACAGGCCGAGCAGGCATTGGCGCTGTCAAATGCCGAGGACCGTTACGCCATCGCACAGCAGCGCTACCAGGCCGGCCTGGTGACCTACCTGACGGTCCTGAACGCCAGGGTCACGTTGCTCGATCAACAGCGGCAAGCGGTTGACATCAGTGCCCGCGCCCGTGACGCCCAGATCGGGCTGATTCACTCTCTGGGTGGTGGCTACACCAGCGCCGCCCCTGCCGACAGCGCCCCATCCATTTCCACATCCCTACAGCCATGACTGAAAACACTCCCAACACCAATCCGGCAAATACCGGCAACCCGGCCCGGCGAAAAGCCCTGACCGTCATCAGCGCCGTCGTGCTGATCGGTCTTCTGTACGGCGGCTATGAGTGGTTCGTGAACCGCCATACCGAAGATACGGACAACGCCTATGTGCAGGGCAACGTGATTCAGATCACGCCGCAAGTCAGTGGCACCGTAACCGCCATCCTGGCCGATGACACCGACTTCGTAAAAGCCGGACAACTGCTGGTGCAACTCGACCCGGCCGACGCCAAGGTTGCTTTGGAACAGGCACAAGCCAACCTCGCCCAAACCGTGCGCCAGGTGCGCACGCTGTATGCCAACAACGAGAGCCTGCGCGCGCAGATTGCGCTGCGTGAGGCAGATCAGGAGCGTGCCCAGAGCGACGTCGCGCGGGCCACGGACGATTTGAACCGGCGCCAGTCGC
>CAIOLZ010000118.1 GCA_903859265.1 uncultured beta proteobacterium | reverse complement strand
TCCAACGTGCGCAAGCGCAGCCTGGAAAGCTCAATTGCGCATCCTCCGGTCCGGGAACTCCTTACCATATGGCAGCTGAGCTGTTCAAAAGCATGGCCAAAATCGATATGGTGCACAAGAAGTGGAGTCTGTGCGATGCGATCAACGGCATGCCCGGCGTCACGCAGTTGACCGATGACACGATGGTCGTTCCGGAAACGTCGGCGCGATTGCAGAACGCTGATGTCGCTCGGCCCTGGTTTCCGGCCGACTGACCCGAAGCTTGAACTTCAGCGCCCCGTTGCGCGCCGCATCGGCAGTGGCGGACACACTTCTTTGCGCAGCACAGCGGCCCTTCGTTCACTGGCGAACAGACCCATGCAGCCTGCGAACTCAAAGTTCATCACACCGGTTCCGCCATAGAGCCGACTGCATCCCCGCCCGAGGGCGCGGGTGTCGATGCCCCACCCAACCAGGATTCCAGCATGACCTACCAAAGCATTAACCCCAATACCGGCAAACTGCTCAAGAGCTTCGAACACCTGACCGCTGCGCAGTTGGAGAAGTCGCTCGCCACCGCCGAAGCGACGTTCCAGAAATGGAAGCACACCAGCTACGCCCAGCGTGCCGTGATCATCAACAAGGCCGCCGCGTTGATGGCCGCCCACGTCGATGACTTCGCCAAGCTGGCGACTCTGGACATGGGCAAGCGCATCAATGAGGCGCGCGGCGAAGTGAAGTTCAGCGCCGACATCCTGGCCTACTACGGCAAGCACGCCGAGGCCTTCCTGGCGCCCACCAAGCTGCACCCCAAGCACGGCGAAGCGCATATGGAAAGCAGCCCCTTCGGTGTGCTGTTCTGCGTCGAGCCCTGGAACTTCCCGTACTACCAACTCGCCCGCATCGCCGGCCCGCACCTGATGGCGGGCAACACGGTGGTGGTCAAGCATGCCGGCTGCGTGCCGCAATGTGCCATCGCGTTCGAGAAGCTGCTGCTCGACGCCGGTGCGCCCGTTGGTGCCTACACCAACCTGCTGATCTCGCACGAGCAGTCCGATCAGGTCATCGACGACCCGCGCATCAGGGGCGTGGCGCTGACTGGCAGCGTCGCAGCCGGCCGCAGCATTGCGGCACGGGCCGGGCAGAACCTGAAGAAGACCTCGATGGAGCTGGGCGGCAGCGACGCCTTCATCGTGCTCGAGGATGCCGACCTGGACAAGGTCATCCCGTGGGCCGTCTGGGGCCGCATGTACAACGCCGGCCAGACCTGCTGCGCGGCCAAGCGCTTCATCGCGGTGGAAGCCATCGCCGACAAGTTCCTGGCCCGCTTCAAGACCGCGCTGGAAGCGCTCGTGCCCGGTGATCCGATGGAAGAGAAGACCACGCATGGTCCCTTGTCTACCGAAGACGCGTTGCTGCAGTTGCTCGCGCAGGTCGATGCGGCGGTCAAGGGCGGTGCCAAGCTGCTGATGGGTGGCAAGCGCATCGCTCGTCCGGGTTCGTTCATGCAGACGACGATCCTGACCGATATCTCGCCGGGTAACCCCGCCTTCCGCGACGAGTTCTTCGGCCCGGTGGTGTCGTTCTATCGCGTCAAGGACGAGGCCGCTGCGATCGCGCTGGCCAACGATTCCGACTTCGGCCTCGGCGGCTCGGTGTGGACCAAGGATGAAGCCCGTGGCAAGCGCGTGGCCACGGCGATCGACACCGGGATGGTGTTCGTCAACAACATCGATTGGTCGGACGCCGAACTGCCTTTCGGTGGCATCAAGAACTCGGGCTACGGCCGTGAGCTCGGCAACATGGGCATCCAGGAGTTCGTCAACAAGAAGCTGGTGCGCACGGGGCATTTCCCGGCGCCGGTCTAAGCGACGCACTGAGCAAAAAGCGCCCCTCACCATGTACGTCAACGTCGCGGTCCTGACCGAGACCCGGGCGCACGAACGCCGCGTGGCGCTCGTGCCTTCGGTGGTGCCCAAACTGCTCAAGCTCGGTGCCCGGCTGCACATGCAGCCGGGCGCTGGCGCCGCCCTGCATCTGGACGACGCCGCATTCAAGGATGTGGCCTTCATCGCCGACCGGACGGCGTTGGTCAAGGACGCCGACGTGGTGCTGTGCATCCAGCCCCCGGCGCTGGCGGTGGTGGACACGATGAAGGAAGGGGCGATCCTCGTCTGCTTCATCTACGCCCACAACGAGCCTGAACTGGTGAAGCACCTGCTGCAACGCCAGATCACCTGCTTCGCGATGGAGCGGGTGCCGCGTATCACGCGAGCCCAGGCGATGGACGCGCTGTCCAGCCAATCGGCGCTGGCCGGCTATTACGCCGTGGCGCTGGGCATGTCGAACCTGGTACGGGTGGTGCCCAAGATCACGTCGGCCGCCGGGTCGATCGGGCCGGCCCATGTGCTGGTGATGGGCCTGGGCGTGGCAGGGCTGGAAGCCGTGGCCACGGCGCACCGGCTGGGTGCCGTGGACGAAGGCTACGAGGAGCGGCCAGCGACCGCAGAGCAGGTGCAGTCGCTGGGCGCGACCTTCGTCGACACCGGCGTGGACGCGACTGGCCATGGCGGCTATGCACGCGAACTCAGTGCCGAAGAACAGACCAAGGTGGCGGCGGTGCTCACCCGGCACATCCAGTCGGCCGACCTGGTCATCACGACGGCCGCCATTCCGGGCAAGGCCTCGCCCAAGCTCATCAGCCATGCGCAGGTCGCGGGCATGAAAGCCGGTGCGGTAATCGTCGATCTGTCGGCCGAGGGTGGCGGCAACTGCGAAGACACGCAGCCCGGGGTGACCGCACAGATGGGGCGGGTGACCATCGTCGCACCGTTGAACGTGCCCGCGCTGCTGGCCGAGGACGCCAGCGAGCTGTACGCCAAGAACCAATACAACCTGCTGACGCTGTTCGTGAAGAACAACGTCGTCAGCATCGACTGGGACGACGAAATCCTGGCCAAGACGGTGCTCACGCACGCCGGTGAAAACAAGGGTGCAGAGACGGACAAGGCCACCGCTGATGCGGCGGACAAGGCGGCCAAGCCAGCGCTGCCCAAACCCGCACACGCACCGGCCTAGCGCGCATCCGACAGGACCCAGGACATGGACTTGCACATCACGATTGGCGGCTTCGTCGCGCTCTACATCTTCATGCTGGCCGGCTTTGCAGGCTGGGTGATCATCGGCCGCGTGCCGGCGATCCTGCACACGCCCTTGATGTCGGGCTCGAACTTCGTGCACGGCATCGTTGTGGTGGGCGGCATCTACGCGCTGCTCAACGCGAGCACGGTGCAGGAGCAGGTGATCGGCTTCTTCGCGGTGCTGCTGGGCGCTGGCAACGCGGCCGGTGGCTATGCGGTCACCGACCGCATGCTGGCGATGTTCAAATCCAGCGCTCACCCTGCAGGACGCAAGGGCCATGCAGCGCGCGAGAGCGGCGGTGCCAAGAAGACCGCCATCTTGAAGCAGCTTCCGGTGAAGAAGCCCTGAGATGGACACCTCTTTCGTCACTGCCTTGCCATCGCTCGGCATCGGTGTGGCCGAGCTGGCCGCAGCCTTCCTGTTCATGTACGGCCTGCACCGGATGGCCTCTCCGGTGACGGCGTCTTCGGGCATCTTCGTTGCTGGCATCGGCATGGTCGTGGCCGTGCTCGCCAGCTTCCTGGTCGCCTTCGACGTCAGCAGCGCGGCGCAGCCTAAACTGATGGTGAACATCGCCCTGGCACTGGTCGCGCTTGCACTCGGTGGCGGCGTGGCCTGGTGGAGCGGGCGCACGGTGGCCATGACGGCGATGCCGCAGATGGTGGCGCTCTACAACGGCATGGGCGGCGGTGCTGCCGGCGCCATTGCCGCAGTCGAGCTGTTTGGCGGCAAGGCGCAGGGCATGACCGTGCTGATCGTGACTTTGCTCGGGGCCTTGATCGGTGCGGTGTCGCTGTCCGGTTCGCTGATCGCGTGGGCGAAGCTCGATGGCGTGATCAAGAAGCCGCTTCGGTTCAAGGCGCAGCAGGTCGTGAACGGGCTGGTGCTGCTGGTCACGCTGGCTGTCGGCGCCTACCTCATCGTCGCCAGCGAGGACAAGACGGCAACGGTGCTGACGATACCTGCGTCCATCTATCTGTTCTTCGCCTGCGCGCTCGTGCTGGGCATCCTGATGACGCTGCCCATCGGCGGGGCCGACATGCCGGTCGTCATCTCGATCTTCAACGCCTTCACCGGCCTGGCCGTGGGGCTGGAAGGATTCGTGCTGCAGAACCCGGCGCTGATGATCGCCGGCATGGTGGTGGGTGCTGCCGGCCTGCTGCTGACGCTGTTGATGGCCAAGGCGATGAACCGATCGGTCAGCAACGTCGTGTTCAGCAACTTCGGCGAAGCGTCCAAGCACAAGCAGGGAAAGATCAAGGGCGAACTCAAGCCCATGCAGCCCGGTGACGCCGGCATCGCGATGCGCTACGCCACCAGCGTGATCATCGTGCCTGGCTACGGCCTGGCGGTGGCGCAAGGCCAGGGCAAGTTGTTCGAGTTCGTCAAACTGCTGCAGGCCGGCGGCGTGAGCGTCAAGTTCGCGGTCCACCCGGTGGCGGGGCGCATGCCGGGTCAGATGGACGTGCTGCTGGCCGAAGCGGGCGTGCCCTACGACATGATCTTCCAACTCGAAGACATCAACGACGACTTCAAGACCACCGACGTCGCGCTGGTGATCGGTGCCAACGACGTGGTCAACCCCGCCGCCCGCACCGACAAGGGCTCGCCGATCTTCGGCATGCCCATCCTCAACGCCGACCAGGCCAAGCAAGTCTTCGTCGTCAAGCGCGGCGAGGGCAAGGGCTACGCCGGCATCGTCAACAGCCTGTTCTACGGCGACAACTGCCACATGGTCTATGGCGATGCACAGGCCGTGCTGGTGCAGATGATCGAAGCCGTGCGCGGCCTCGGGCTGCCGGTTGCTGCCTGAACCCACTCAACCCAAGGAGAGCCCCATGACACCCAAGATGCAAGCCGCGCAGGTCGAACACTTCGGCAAGCCGCTGGTCTTCAAGGAACTCGACGTGCCCGTGCCGGGCCCTGGCCAGATCCTGGTCAAGACCGAAGCCTGCGGCGTCTGCCACACCGACCTGCATGCCGCCAATGGCGATTGGCCGCTAAAGCCCACGCCGCCCTTCATCCCAGGCCACGAGGCGATCGGTATCGTGGTCGCGATGGGCGCCGGGGTGACGATCGTCAAGGAAGGCGACCGGGTGGGCGTGCCGTGGCTCTATTCGGCCTGCGGCCACTGTGAATACTGCCTATCAGCCTGGGAAACGGTCTGCGACGAGGCAAAGTTCGGGGGCTACACCCAGAACGGCGGCTTCGCCGAGTACCTCCTGGCCGACCCTAACTACGTGGCTCATATCCCCAAGGGGCTCGGCCCCAAGGAGGCGGCGCCGCTGATCTGCGCGGGCATCACCACCTACAAGGGCATCAAGGAGACTGAAGCCAAGCCTGGAGAATGGATCGCCATTTCCGGCTGTGGCGGCCTCGGCCACCTGGCGATCCAGTACGCCAAGGCCATGGGCCTTTTGGTCTGCGGCGTCGATATCGAGGACGGCAAGCTGGAGCATGCCAAGCGCCTGGGCGCTGACCTGGTCATCAACGCCAAGACCCACGATCCCGGCGAAGTCCT
>CAIOLZ010000117.1 GCA_903859265.1 uncultured beta proteobacterium | reverse complement strand
GACTTATCCAGCCGCTTGACACTGACCGGCTGCGGCGTGCGCAACTCCTGTGCGAAAAAACTCACCCTTAACTCTTCGAGAAGCCAGCGAAATTCCAGCATGCGCTCATCCACCACACCCTTGCGTTCCGCCACCAGACGCCAATAGCGCTGCTCCTGCGGACGCAACTCGGCAAGGCGCGCCGCATCACGCGTGGGGTCCGAGCGGTATTTTTCCAGCCGCAACGTAATGGCTTTCAAATAGCGCGGCAGGTGGTGCAAACGCTCCCACGCGGTGGTTTGCAAAAACCGTTTGGGCATCAGACGGGAGAGTTGTTGCGACGCGTCGGCCACGGCATCGGGTGCATTCCTGGTGTCTTTGATCTTGCGTGCTGCGACCGCGTACTCCGTCAAAATGGTGGACGCCAGCCGCGCAACTTCCGTCGAGATCAGGGTCAACCTGCCGCGCCCTTCTTCAACCCGGCGTTTGAACGCGAATTCGTCGGCCGGCAAGGGTTCCACCAGAAACGCCCGCTCCAGCGCCACCGCAATAATCTGCTCGCGTAACTCCTCCAGAGTTCCCCCGGAAGCAGCTTCGCGTCCGCCCTCGCCCCGCCCGACCTGCATGTAGGACACCGCCATCTTTTGCAGTTCCGGAATATTTTTTTCGAGGTATTTGAGTGCCTCTTTTACCTGCAGGGCAAAGAGGCGGCGCAAGCCGCCGCGGTGCCGCGCTGCCGCGACGTGCGGCTCGTCAAAAACCTCAATCGTTACAGCATCGCCACCATCGATCAGCGCCGGAAACCCGATAAGCGTCTGGCCAGCTTTGCGGATTTCCAGCAGTTCCGGCAAGTCACCAAACGTCCACGCGGTATGCCGAGCATCAGTGGCAGCGGGCTGGGTTTTGGCCGTGGTTTTTGAAGGGGCCTCGGCGGCAGGTTGGGTTGACAGTTCACGGCCCGCTTGTTGCGGGCGATCTCCGGAAATAGCCGATTGCGGCTGCGGCTGCGCCCCTTCCGTGGATGTCTCCTGCCGCCCAGCCATCTGACCAAGCTTCAGGCTCGCCAAGGCCTGAAACGCACCACGGGCCTGCTTGCCAAGGTCGGCCTTGAGCGCACCAAGATTGCGACCCTGACCAAGCTGCCGGCCATGCTCGTCCACCACCACAAAGTTCATGAAAAAGTGGGGGCTGAGCATGTCCACTTTGATGTCCGCGCGCACCAGGTCGAGCGAGGTCGCATCCCGCACCAGCTTCAAAGTGGCATCGAGCAGGCTGCCGGCGCCGAACTGTTCCGGCGCATTGAGTACCTGGGCAAACCGCGCCGCCGTGTCCGGTAGCGGCACCAGCCGCGACCTCGGGCGCTGGTGCAGGGTTTTAAGCAGGGCCTGCAATTTGTCCTTGAGCATGCCGGGCACCAGCCATTCACAGCGCTCTTCATTGACCTGGTTCAACACAAAAATTGGCACAGTCACCGTCAGGCCATCTCGCGCATCTCCGGGCGCATGCAGATACGTCGCCGCGCAGTCCACGCCGCCCAGGCGCACTGTTTTTGGAAACGATGCGGTGGTAATACCGGCAGCCTCATGGCGCATCAGCTCCTCGCGGGTGAGCCGCAGCAAGGTCGATTCGCGCCGCCCCAAGGCCACTGCGGACTGCGGGTTGTACTGGGGCTTTTTGGATTCTTCGCGGTACCAGCGCTCAAAACTGTGGCCGCTGCAAACGTCCTCGGGAAGTTGCTGGTCGTAGTAGGCAAAGATCAGTTCATCATCCACCAGAACGTCCTGCCGGCGCGCCTTGTGCTCCAGTTCTTCAACCTGTTTAATCAGCTTGCGATTGGCGGCCAGAAACGGCAGCGGCGTTTCCCATTCGCCACCCACCAGCGCTTCGCGGATAAAAATTTCGCGCGCGCCGTGCAGGTCAACCCGACCATAGTTGGTCCGCCGACCGCTGTAAATCACGATGCCATACAGCGTGGCCCGCTCTAGGGCGACAACCTCCGCCGCCTTCTTCTCCCAATGCGGGTCGAGCAACTGTTTCTTGAGCAAATGGCCGCCCACCTGCTCCAGCCATTGCGGCTCGATGGTGGCGATGCCGCGACCGAAAAGCCGCGTGGTTTCCACCAGCTCGGCCGCCACAATCCAGCGCCCCGGCTTTTTGACCAGATGGGCGCCGGGATGCGCAAAAAACTTGATGCCGCGCGCACCCAGATATTCCCCACTCTGGCCTTCTTCGAGCTTGCAGCCGATATTGCCCAGCAGCCCGGAGAGCATCGACATGTGCAGTTGCTCGTAGCTGGCGGGTTGGGTGTTGATACGCCATTTGTGCTCGGTCACCACCGTGTGCAACTGGCTGTAAATATCCTTCCACTCGCGCACGCGTCGCAGGTTGACAAAGTTCTGGCGCAGCAGCTGTTCGTACTGCCGGTTGCTAAGCTTGTGGGTGGCTTGCGCCGGGTCGGGGTGGCGGTCGCCGCGTGCCTCGTGAATCCATTTCCAGAGTTTGAGGTAGCCCGTGAACTCGCTCTTTTCGTCGTCGAACTTGGCATGCGCCTGATCCGCCTGCTGCTGCATGTCCATAGGCCGATCGCGCACGTCCTGCACGCTCAGGGCGCTGGCAATCACCAGCACTTCGTCCAGCGCCTCGCGCTGCCGCGCCTCCAGAATCATGCGTCCCACCCGCGGATCCAGCGGCAGCCGCGAAAGCTCCATGCCCATGGGCGTGAGTTCATTGGCATCGTCCACCGCGCCCAATTCGTTGAGCAGCTGGTAGCCGTCGGCAATCGCGCGCCCGGACGGACGTTCCAGAAACGGGAATTCCTCCACCGATCCCAGGCGCAGGGATTTCATGCGCAAAATCACCCCCGCCAAAGAGCTGCGCAAAATCTCTGGATCCGTAAAGCGTGGCCGCGCATCGAACTCTTTTTGCTCGTACAGCCGGATGCAAATGCCGTTGGCCACCCGCCCGCACCGCCCGGCGCGCTGGTTGGCCGAACTCTGGCTGATCGGCTCGACGAGCAATTGCTCCACCTTGCTGCGAAAGCTGTAACGCTTGATGCGTGCCGTACCGGCATCGATCACTTAGCGCGTTCCCGGCACGGTGAGCGAGGTCTCCGCCACGTTGGTGGCCAGCACAATGCGTCGCCCGGTGTGGCCCTCAAAAATCCGGTCTTGCTCGGCAGGGCTCAGGCGCGCAAACAGCGGCAACACTTCGGCATTGCGCATGACCGGCTGGTGGCTGACATGCTTGCGCAAATGGTCTGCCGCCTCG
>CAIOLZ010000116.1 GCA_903859265.1 uncultured beta proteobacterium | reverse complement strand
CGAGTGCGCCACCCGTGGCAATCCGTTCGATGGCAGGGCCCGAAAAAATCGGGTGCGTGCAGTAGGCATACACTTTTTTTGCACCGCGGGCCTTCAAGACTTCGGCCGCCTTCACCAGCGTTCCGGCGGTGTCAATCATGTCGTCCATGATCACGCAGTTGCGGCCCTCGATTTCACCGATGACGTGCATCACCTCGCTGACGTTGGCGCGGGGACGGCGCTTGTCGATGATGGCGAGATCGCAGTTCAGCTGCTTGGCCAATGCCCGGGCCCGCACAACGCCCCCAACGTCCGGAGATACCACAATCAGGTCTTCGTAGTTTTTCTGGCGCAAGTCACCCAGCAGCACCGGTGAGGCGTAAATGTTGTCCACCGGGATGTCAAAAAAACCCTGAATCTGGTCAGCGTGCAGGTCCATGGTCAAAACCCGCGCCACGCCCACTGTTTGCAGCATGTTGGCCACCACCTTGGCGGTAATGGGCACACGCGTTGAACGCGGCCGGCGGTCTTGCCGCGCGTAGCCGAAGTACGGGATCACCGCGCTGATGCGCTCTGCGGAGGCGCGCTTGAGCGCATCCACCATGATGAGCAATTCCATCAGATTTTCGTTGGTCGGTGCGCAAGTGCTTTGCACGACAAAAACGTCCCTGGCGCGCACGTTCTGATTGATCTCGACGGTTACTTCACCATCTGAAAATCGGCCAACTGTTGCTCCGCCGAGCGAAATTCCAAGATGGTGCGCAATGTCCGCAGCCATGCCAGGATTGGCATTGCCGGTGAAAATCATGAAATCGGGTGGATGGGATGCCTGCATACGGGTTCCAGCGGAAGAATTGGATTTACGTCGTCACTTTACGCACACTGATCACCGGGCCATCCGGACAACACATTTGGCAGGGGAAGAAGGATTCGAACCTTCGCATGCTGGAATCAAAATCCAGTGCCTTAACCAACTTGGCGATTCCCCTACACGGGTCAACAGCTAAAAGCTGCCAACCGATAAACCTTCGCTGTCGGCCCATCCGGCTAAAGGATGGACCTCTAAACTTCTGCACTGTCTGACTTGCAGGCCCGGGGGCACATTGTGCAAATCAGGCGCATGCAAAACCTTCGCAAACACCGCGCTGCCCGAGCCTGTCATTCGTGCATTCAGACCCTGCGAGTTAAGCCACGCGATGGCGCGGTCAATACCCGGGCACAAACGCTGCGCAACGGGCTGCAGGTCATTTCGGCCAAAGCCGTATGCGTTTGCAGCAAAGCCTGAGATTATAGCAGTCTCGGAATCGCGTTTGAGGCCTGCGTCGGCAAAAATGAGACGGGTATCGAGTCCCTGATCCGGCTTGACCACCAGCAGGGACGCTTGCGGCACAAAAATGGGCGTGATTTTTTCCCCGATACCCTCGACCCAGGCGTTGCGGCCGCCCAGGAAAAAGGGCACATCGGCACCCAGGCGCAGTCCAATTTTGACCAGCGTGGCAAGTGGCAGCCGCAGATTCCAGAGTCGGTTAAGCGCGAGCAGCACGGAAGCGGCGTCGGATGATCCGCCGCCCATGCCGGCCTGTGCGGGTACCGACTTGAGTACACCGATATGCACACCCAGCGCACAGCCGCTGGCTTGCTGCAACGCACGAGCCGCGCGGGTGCTGAGGTCATCGGGTGGCAGTTCCCATGCAAGGTCCTCGCGCGTGATCTGGCCGTCGCGACGTATTTCCAGATGCAGCGTGTCGGCCCAGTCGATCAGGGTAAAAACGGATTGAAGCAGGTGGTAGCCGTCATCGCGCTGTCCGACGATGTGCAAAAAAAGATTGAGCTTGGCGGGTGCCGGAACGTCGTAAATGGCCTGCATCGGGATGCCCGTCTTTTAGTCGATACTGAGGAAAACTTTGAGCTCCGCGGCAATGTCTGGCGCGGTGCGAAGCGCGCTGAACCTTCCCTGTGCGAGTTCACTCAGGTCGGCACTCCAGTGCGGCGCTATCGGGTTTTTGCCCCGCAGCCAGTCAAACATATTGGCGATCGGAATGTCCACGCCAAGTGTCGCCATTGCCAGCGCATCCAGTGAATCAAATTGTTTGACTTCGCCAACGGTTGCCAGTCTGGCCATACCCGGGGCCCATTGCAGCTGTGCCAAGGAGATACCCAAAGGCGAGGAAAGCACCAGACTGCCACTTTCGGCGTTGCCGTCGAGTTCGAAGTTGGCGCCAAAGCTTTTTTGCGGTGTGGATCGCACAGTGACCGCCATGCGACCCTGCCAATGGCCGGTTTGTGCCTGTGGCGTTTTGCCGGAGGCGGGTGGTTTTGTGCTGGCACAAGCCACAACTGCCAACACAAGCACGAGACTGCCCAATCGCAGTATCCAGCGTGCTGTGCGCGCGGTGATGGACCCGTCCACGTTGCTTACAGTTTGTTGAGGCGACGAACCGTTTCTTTGAGGGTTTCGTTGTCGGGTTCCAGGTCGCTGCCCTGTTTCCAGACCAGTTTCGCCTGGGCCTGTTGGTCCAGGAACCACAATACTTCCCCGAGGTGGGCAGCAATTTCAGGATCCGGCTTGGCTTTGAAAGCCGATTGCAGCAGACGCAACGCCTCCTTCATATTACCGCTGCGGTACTCCACCCATGCCATGCTGTCAACGATATAGGGATCATCGGGCGCGAACTCCAAAGCCTTCGAAATCAGAGCGCGCGCCTCAGGCAGGCGGACGTTTCTGTCGGCTAGCGAATAACCCAATGCGTTGTAGGCGTTGTGGTAATCGGGGTTGGCCGCAATCACCTGGCGCAGCAGCTTTTCCATTTCGTCATACTTGCCGATTTTTTCCGCGGCCATGGCCAGGTCGTAAGTCAGATCGTTGTCATCGGCGTTGTCACGGGCCGCCTCAGCCAACACCTTGTAGGCGTCCTCGTAGTGCTTGTGTTCGCGCAGCAACTGCACTTCCGCGTTGAGTTTGGTCCGAGCGTCCTCCGGCTGGTTCTCCGGGATGGCGCGGATCATGGCGATGGCGTCATCGAGCTTGCCCTGCTTGGCCAGCAACGATGCCTTGCGGGTTTGCACTCCGGCATAGTCCTGCGGGCTGTCGATGGCGTCGAGGTAGGCCTGGGCCTGGGGTAGGTTGTTGCCGGCCTCTGCGATCTGCGCCAACAGGAAATAGGCTTGCACCAGCCCACGTTCGCGCCCGGCAGATTCAGCCAGTTTGGGACGGCTTTTGAGCAGGTCAATAAAGTGGTTAATCGATGCTTTGGCCGCGTCAAGCTGTTTGTTCTGGGCCTCCAGCGAACCACGCACCAGCCACGCGTCCGGGAAATCCGGCGTCTGCGTCGTGAGCAGCTGAATTTGCTGGGTCACCTCCAGGTTGCGCCCGGCATCGAGCAGCCGGCGCACATAGGACATCTGGAGGTCCGGATTGGAATTTGTCTTGAAATACTGGGTAACCATCGCTTCTGCATCGGGCAACTGCGGGCCAATCAGAGCCATGGCAAGCTGTATCGGCTCCGTTGCTTTACGGTCCAGCGCCGCGCCTTTCTGCGCGGCTTCCAGGGCACCCGCCGGATTGCCGGCCATCAGCCGCATGGTGCCGACGGTGGACCATGCAGACGGGCCGGTTTGGGGATTGGCCAGTTCTGTTCCGAGCGCCTGCTCAACCACCATGGCAGCCAATTTTTTGTCACCAGCGCGCGCGAAGTAACGCGGAATGACGCCGATGGCAGCCGCGCGATCTTCGGGTTTTATGGCAGCAATTTCGCGCTTGATGGGCTCCACGGTGTCAGCTAACTTGTTAAGTCCCACCAAAATTTGCAGCAAGTAGCGATTGGCTGCGCGCGAATCCGGGAATGCTTTGGACCAGGCTTGTGCGGCCTGCAACGCGGAATCGCCGGCGCGGGCGCCCAGGGCGATTTCGACCGCACGTTCGAAAAGCTGGGGCGAATTTGCCTTGCGCGCACCGTCCAGCAGGAGCGCGTAGGCGGAACTTGCATCGCCACTTTGGGCGCTCATCTCGCCGACCAGGATCTCGTAAAACAAAGCGCTGTTCAAAGCCGATGACTCAGGCTCGACGTCTTGGGCATGCGCTGCAACCGGAGCACCTGCGAGAAGGCCCATTAGCAATGCGGCGTGCCACGTATTCAAAAAAGTCAGCAGTTTCACGCGGTTGGATCGTTTCATCGGTCCATAATAAATCAATATGGGTAGCCCTACTGCGCTGCCCTCTTGCGATGCCCGAACTACCTGAAGTTGAAGTAACCCGCCTCAGTTTTGCCGGCGCCATTGCTGGTGGAAAAGTTGTTTCAGCACGTCTTGGCAAGCCGTTGCGCTGGCCTTTGGGAGTGCCCGTGGAACAGCTTGTGGGCCAGACGGTTCGAGGCGTGCGCCGGCGTGGCAAATACCTCCTGATTGATCTGACCGAGGGCTTGCTGCTGATGCACCTTGGTATGTCGGGCAGTGTGGTTTTCGGACACGGTCTGCCGGTCGCGGGTGCGCATGACCATTTCGATTTGAAGACGGACCGTGGCACCCTTCGGCTGAACGATCCGAGGCGCTTTGGTGCCGTGGTATTTGCAACTGCTGAAAGCGATCCGGTGGCGCAAAAACTGCTGGGAAAGCTGGGTGTCGAGCCACTCGGGGACGATTTTCGCCTCGATTCCTTCCGCTCTGGTTTGGCGGGTCGCAAAACTGCGATCAAGCAAGTTTTGCTGGCGGGCGACATTGTGGTTGGGGTGGGCAATATCTACGCTTCAGAGGCGCTTTTTTTGTCAGGAATCCGGCCCACCAGCAAAGCCAACCGTTTGAGCCGGCCGCGCGTTGAACGGTTGCATCAGGCCATTCGTGACGTCCTGTCAAGGGCGGTTGAGAAGGGTGGCAGCACCTTGCGGGATTTTTCCGATGCAAACGGGGATGCGGGCTACTTTCAGCTGGAGGCGATGGTGTACGCGCGGGCGGGCCAGCCCTGCAAAATTTGCGCAGCCGAGGTCAGGCAGATCCGCCAGGGTCAGCGATCCACCTTTTTCTGTCCAAAATGCCAGAAGCCGTAAATTCCCTGCCCCGGGCGATGCTATATTGACTTGTTGAATCTGGGGGGAGCGTGGCTACTACATTTAACGATCAATTGGACCGGCATGGTGCGTGGCGCCGAGAGTTTGCGTTGCGTCTGAAATTGCTCTCCCAATGGCTGAAAGACCACGACCTGCTCGACACCGCGGTCGAGGAGCGCCTCAGGCGCCTGGAAGTTCAGGTCCGCTCCGACAAGGTGATGGTGGCCTTTGTGGCGGAGTTTTCCCGCGGCAAGTCGGAAATGATCAACGCGATTTTCTTTGCCGGTTACGGGCGCAGAATCATGCCAGCCAGTGCCGGGCGCACCACCATGTGTCCGACCGAAATGGGATATGACGCGGATGTTCCTCCCTGCCTTCGGCTGTTGCCCATAGAGACACGATTGCATCCGCAGGCGCTGATGGAGTGGCGCATGGCACCGGAAAAGTGGCTGCGGGTTGATCTTGACGTTAACAATGCGCAGCAACTCGCAGCGTCATTTGAGATGGTCGCGCAGACGATCAAGGTGACCAAGGAACAGGCCCATGCCTTGGGTTTCTGGCAAAGTCAGTCTCCAGAGGATAACCCTGCGCAGGACGCCAAGGGGCTGGTTGAAGTGCCCAAATGGCGCCATGCGCTGATCAATATTGCCCATCCGCTGCTCAAGCAGGGTTTGGTGATACTGGACACCCCGGGACTCAATGCCATCGGAGCCGAACCGGAGTTGACGGTGAGTCTGATCCCGCAGGCCCATGCCGTGGTATTTATCCTCGGGGCGGATACCGGCGTGACCAAGTCGGATTTGACGATCTGGCGCGAACATCTGGTGCCGCAGAATGGGCAGACTGACACGCGTCTGGTGGTGCTCAACAAAATTGACACGCTATGGGATGAGTTGAGCGGCACCGATCAGATCGGCGCGCAGATCGAGCGACAAAAGGCCGGCACCGCGCAGATTTTGGGAATTGAACCGGACAAAGTGATCGCGGTATCCGCACAAAAAGGCTTGGTGGCGAAGGTCAAGGGGGATGCGCCATTGCTTGAAAAAAGCGGGCTGTCGGTACTGGAGGATGCGCTGGCAACAGGCGTGCTGGATGAACGCCAAAGTATTTTGCGCTCTGCCATGAATGTAGGAGTGACCGATTTGCGAGGTGAAACAGGGCGGGTTATCAATATTCGCAAGCGTGACCTGACCGAGCAAATGATGGAGCTCAAAGGACTGCAAGGCAAGAACGTCACGGTGATCAAGCAAATGCGCGCGCGCATTTCACAGGAACAAACCGAGTTTGACCTTGGAGGCGCAAAAATTCATGCTGTGCGTTCAGTCCACCTGAAGTTGCTGAAAGAAATATTCGACGCCCTGAGTTCCAGGGCACTGAAGTTGGAAATGGCCCAGCTCACTCAGGCCCTCATGCAAAAGGGCCTCAAGCTGGGCGTCAAAAAAGCCTATGGAGAAACCTTCGATCGACTGCACGCGAACCTGCAGAAAGTGGAAAGTCTGAGTACCGACATCCACAGCATGTTGAGTGCGACCTTCAAGCAACTCAACGCCGAATACGGATTCTCCTTGCAACCACTGCCACAACCGCAGTTTGACGCTTATCACAATGATCTGGAATTGGCAAAACGCAGCCATTTGCAGTATTTGGGTATTGGCAATGTGTTCAAACTGGCGCAACCCGAGTTCGCAGACCGGCTGGTGCGGGCGCTGTTTTCCAGGCTGCGCGGAGTGCATGAAGCGGCGGTTTCTGACCTGGAGCTCTGGAGCAAATCGGCAGTGGCGCAACTTGACGCACAGTTGCGGGAGAGGCGGCGTAACTTTACCCGGCGCATTGAGGCGATTGACCGTATCCAGCAGGCCGCCGGAGGTCTCCAGGAGCGCCTGCAAGAGATCGCACAACAGGAGCAGTCCGTGGTCGCGCTGGAGGTCAAACTCGAAGAGCTGACATCCCAACTGATCGCTGCCAATGATTACCGGGTGCTGGCGGTTGATCTGGAGATTGCCTGAACGTGTCGTTTGCCGATCGGGTGGTGGCCTGGCAAAAGGTGCGCGGCCGCAACGATTTACCGTGGCAAAACACGCGGGATCCCTACCGCGTGTGGTTGTCCGAAATCATGCTGCAGCAGACCCAGGTCGTCACGGTAAAGGCCTATTTCGCGCGGTTTCTGGAGCACTTTGCCGATGTCCAGTCACTCGCTGGTGGGAGTTTGGACGAGGTGTTGGGACTTTGGAGCGGTTTGGGTTATTACAGCCGCGCACGCAATATGCACCAATGCGCAAAGGTGGTCGTCCAGGAGCACGGCGGCAGGTTCCCTCAGGATGCACAAACGCTGGCGACGCTGCCGGGTATTGGCCGCTCCACTGCCAGCGCGATTTCTTCACTGTGCTTTGGCGAACGGGTTGCCATCCTGGATGCCAACGTCAAGCGCGTGGTTACACGCACACAGGGTTTTGACGCTGATCTGGCCGTCTCGTCGCATGAAAAATTGCTCTGGGAACTTGCCACCGGGCTGCTCCCCGCAATCGGTACAACCGCGCGTGACATGGCGCGCTACACGCAGGGGATGATGGACTTGGGTGCTACGGTGTGTGTTCCCAAAAAACCGCGCTGCCTTGAGTGTCCGGTGTCCACGGACTGCGTCGCCCATCGCAACCAGGACCCCGACCGGTATCCCGTGCGCAGCCGCACAGTCAAACGCAGCAGCCAGCGTATTTTTCTGCTCCTCGCGCAAACCCCTGATGGTGGCGTCTGGCTTTCGCGGCGTCCCGCACCCGGCGTCTGGGCCGGCTTGTATTGTCCGCCGCTGTTCGATTCAGACGAGGCCATGTGCAGTGCGCTGACTGCGCAGCAGCGTATGCGCCTCGTGCCATCGGAGGCATTCAAACATGTACTGACCCACAAGGATCTGCATTTGCATCCGCGCCATCTCGAGGCCAGCGAGGACGACGATTTTGGCGATCAGGGTCGATGGGTCAGTGCCGCCGAGTGGCCCGGTTTGGGGCTGCCGGCGCCCGTGCGAAAGTTGCTGGAAGCCAACGCGCTATAGCGCGTCGAGCTCGCGGTGCCGCTTGAGCGTGACCCACTGGTCAGCAAAACGCTTTGCAAGTTGCTCGACCAGATAGACCGAGCGGTGTTGCCCTCCCGTGCAGCCAATGGCGACAGTGACATAGCTGCGGTGGTCATTGGCCAAATCCTCCAGCCAACTCTTTATGAATGCCTCGATCTGGGCCAGCATGCGTGTGACCTGTGCGCTCGCCTGCAGAAAGTCCATCACGGCAATGTCACGGCCCGTCAACGCCTTGAGTGGCGGCTCATAGTGCGGGTTGGGCAGCATTCGAACGTCGAAAACAAAGTCTGCGTCGCTGGGCACACCGCGCTTGAAAGCGAAGGATTCAAACACCAAAGTAAGCTGCCCCCCGGTGCTTGATACCAGTGTTTTGACATAGCCCTGTAGCTGCGAAGACCGGATGATGCTGGTATCAATCACGTGCGCCTGATCACGCAACGCCGCCAGCAGCTCGCGTTCGAGTTCTATCGCATCGGTAAGTGCCCGGCGCTTCTCCAGTGGACTGTGTCCGGACTCGTTTTGGGACAAGGGATGTTTGCGGCGGGTTTCCGAATAACGGCGCACCAGGGTTTCGGTGGTGGCATCCAGAAACAGTGGCTTGACGACAATGCCTTTGGCGCGCAAGGCGTCAAGGTGTTCGGGTACCTGCGGCAAAGAGGTGGCGCTACGAACGTCCATGGCAATGGCAAGGCGCATCGCCTTGCGCTTGGACTCCAGTTCCACGAAGGGCAGCAAAAGTTCGGGCGGCAGGTTGTCCACGCAGTAAAAACCAGCGTCCTCCAGCGCGTGCAGAGCGACCGATTTCCCGGAGCCTGACATGCCGGTAATCAGTACGATCTCGGTTGACTGATCGTCAGGTTTCATACCGTCACGCACCGGATTGCAGCATTTCTTTGGCGTGCGCCAGCGTCGTGCCGGAGAGCTTTTCGCCGCCTAACATGCGCCCAATTTCGCCAACCCGCTGCTCGCCGGTCACCGGTGCAACGGTGCTTACCGTGCCCTTGTCTTGCGTTTTTTTGGAAACAACAAGGTGGTGATCGGCGCAGGCGGCCACCTGGGGCAGATGGGTCACCGCCAAAACCTGCCGATCCACGCCAAGTTGCTTCATGAGGCGCCCTACGGTTTCGGCGACGGCGCCGCCCACGCCCGAGTCCACTTCGTCAAATATCAGTGTCTGTGCGGTGCCGAGCCGGCTGGTTGTCACCGCGATTGCCAGCGCGATTCGCGATAACTCACCGCCCGAGGCGACCTTGCCCACCGCGCGTGGCGTGCTTCCGGCATGACCGGCGACCAGAAAATGGACATCTTCCAATCCGCTTTGAGCAGGCTCGGGCAGTGCCTCCAGGCGCACTTCAAATTGCCCGCCCTGCATACCCAGCCCCTGCATCGCCTGCGTGATGGCAAGGGCCAGCAAAGGGGCGGCCTTGGCTCTTTGGCGCGAGATTGACTTGGCCTCGGTCATATAAACAGATTGGGCTGTTTGCGCGGCGGCCTGCAAGCCCTCGAGGTCTGTCGCGGCATCAAGGTGCAGCAGTTCCTGTTTGCTGTCTGCAAGCAACGCGGGTAATTCATCTGGCGCCCGTCGATAGCGCCGTGCAAGCGACATCCAGAGCGCCATGCGCTGGTCCAGTTCGGCCAGACGCTCGGGATCCAGGTCCGCACGCCGCACATAGCTGCGCAGCGTACGAACCACGTCTTCGATCTGTGCCAGGCTCGACAGGAGCAGGTCCACGGGGTCCTTGAATTCGGCTTCCAGATGGGTTTGGTTTTGCAACTGACCAAGTGCTGCATTGAGTGACTGCAAGGTGTTGCCGTCGGCATCTTCCAGTGCCTCAACGCAGGCATTGGCGGCGTCAAGCAGTGCCTGCCCGTTGGCCAGCCGTTTGTGCTGGGTATTGAGGCTTTCCCACTCGTCGGGCTGCGGATCGAGTTTGTCGAGTTCTCCGATTTGCCATGCCAGACGTTCGCGGTCACGCTGCAAAGTGCCTTGCGCGGCCGTAGCGTCGTTAAGTGCCTGTAGCGCCTTGCGCCATTGCGTCCAGGACGCAGTCAGACCTGCGGTGGAGACCCTGGCATAGGCATCGAGCAGCCCGCGCACGGCATCGGCCCGGGTCAGGCTTTGCCAGGCATGCTGGCCGTGAATATCGAGCAGATGCTCGCCCAACGCGCGCAATTGCTGCGCCGTAGCCGGGCTGCCATTGACCCACGCGCGGCTCTTGCCCTGCACGTCCACAGTGCGGCGCAGCAGCACCGTCTCACCGCCTTCAAAACCGGCTTCAGTAAGCAGTGGTTCGAGTTCCTGGGTGCAGTCAAATTCAGCGCTGACATCCGTGCGGGCAGCACCTTCTCGAACGAACCCGCTGTCCGCGCGCGCGCCGGTCACTAGTTGCAGCGCGTCAATCAGGATGGATTTACCGGCCCCTGTTTCTCCCGTCAACACGGTAAAGCCGCCTGCCAAGTCGAGTTCCAACTCGCTGACGATGACAAAGTCCCGCAGGACAATTCTTTTGAGTGCCACGGCTTAAGCCACTCCTTCATTCCAGTGCATTTTCTGCCGCAGCGTGTCAAAGTAGCTCCAGCCTTTGGGGTGCAGAAATCGCACTTTGTGCTCGGAGCGGGTCACCACGATGCGGTCGCCATGCATCAGCGAGGCCAGACTTTGCATGTCAAAGTTCGCGCTGGCGTCCCTGCCGGCGACGATTTCAATCGCGACTTCGGCCGCGTTGGTCAGAACGATGGGGCGGTTCGACAGTGTATGGGGTGCAATCGGAACCATGACCCAGCCGTCAATGGAAGGGTGCATAAGTGGCCCGCCTGCGGAGAGTGAATAGGCGGTTGAGCCGGTCGGCGTGCAAATGATCAGGCCATCTGCGCGCTGGTTCGCCACAAAATGCCCATCTACCTCAACGCGCAACTCAACCATCCCTGAAGTCGCGCCCCGGTTGACCACTACATCGTTCATCGCCAGAGCGCTGAAAACACACGTTCCATCGCGCATCACGCGCGCTTGCATGAGGCTGCGAGCGTCTTCTTCGTAGGCCCCCGCCAGCATGGGCTGAAGAGCTTTTTTGTATTGGTCAAAAGGGATGTCGGTGATGAAACCCAGGCGCCCCTGGTTAATCCCAATCAACGGTACTTTGTACTGAGCCAATTGCCTGCCGATGCCAAGCATCGTGCCATCGCCACCGACCACCAGACACAAGTCACACTCCGCGCCAATCTGCGCCACCGGCATCGAGCCGTAGCCCGACAAACCCATGTTTGCCGCCGTGTCGGACTCAAACACCACATCGCAGCCCTCGTCCATCAAATAATGGGCGATGCCTTCAAGCGTCTGGCGCGATGCCGCCCCAGCAGAACCGCTGGTGCTGGCTTGGTACTTGCCGATGACTGCAACTTGGCGAAATTGGCTTTTGGACTTCATTTTCAAATTACATCACTAAAATGCGCCAATGCTCGATGACCGCTCCAAGTTGTTGCTCAAAGCGCTGGTAGAGCGCTACATCGCCGACGGGCAGCCCGTCGGTAGCCGCACGCTATCCAAGGCGTCTGGCCTGGAACTTTCGCCGGCAACGATTCGAAATGTCATGTCGGATCTGGAGGATCTGGGGTTGATTGTGAGCCCCCATACCTCGGCCGGTCGAATCCCGACGGCGCGTGGTTATCGCCTTTTCGTGGACACCATGTTGACGGTTCAACCTGGTCAGTATGGCTCGCACAGTCTGGCGCCTGACCAACCCCAAAAAGTTTTGAATAATGCCGCCAATTTGTTGTCCAGCCTTTCGCAGTTTGTGGGGGTCGTCGTGGCACCAAGGCGCACGTCCATCTTTCGGCACATGGAATTTTTGCGGCTTTCGGAAAAGCGCTTGCTGGTGATCATCGTGTCTCCGGATGGTGATGTTCAGAACCGGGTGATTTACACCGGCGTCGATTACACCCAGGCACAGTTGGTGGAGGCGGCGAATTTTCTCAACAGCAATTACGTTGGCATGGACATTGACCAAGTGCGCGAGCGCTTGCTGGTTGAGGTGGAGAGCCTGCGCTCCGAGATCGCCAGTCTGATGCAGGCGGCGGTCACGGTCAGTTCTGAGGCAATGCGTGAAACCAACGACGAAGTAGTGATTTCGGGTGAGCGCAATCTGCTGGCAGTTTCAGATTTTTCCAGTGATATGGGGCACCTTCGCCGCGCCTTCGAGTTGTTCGAGCAAAAGGCGCAATTGATGCGCCTGCTCGATGTCGCGGGGCAGGCTGAAGGTGTGCGCATTTTTATCGGTGGAGAAAGTCAGGTCGTGCCGTTTGAGGACTTGTCCATCGTCAGCAGTCCCTATGAGGTGGATGGAAAAGTGGTGGGTACCTTGGGCGTCATTGGCCCCACGCGCATGGCCTATGACCGCATGATTCAGATCGTTGATATCACGTCCAAGCTTGTCAGCAACGCTTTGAGCCACCACAAGTAATACGGGGCCTTACGCAACTGACAGAAGCGGGCGTCACAAAAAAACTTCTTCTGCGCAGATTTTGCGTGCGATGAAATAGCTTGCGGTGGCAACCGACGCGCAAAGCGCAACGCCCCAGGCAATATCGACCAGCGTGACCCCAAGCGGCCAGTCTTTGAGCGTCGCAAGGTTGCTGAGGTCATAGGTCGCATAGGTGATTAATCCAAAGAGCGCACCCCTGAAAAGCGCATGCATCCAGGACTTCTTTTCAATGGCCGGGCCTATTACGAAAACCACCAGCCCGACAATATAGAGAAGATAAAAACTCAGGCCCGCGACCCAGTTAAGTTCGGTCGTCATCAAGAAGCCAATTTGATTACGGTAAAAATTTTTTGCTAAAAAGCCCAACCAGACCATGTCCATGCCAAAGAAAATAGGTAGCGCAATGCAGTAGGTTTTTAAAAATATAGACATGGAGGCAGTGGCTTGAAGTGCGACGGTCGCTGGCAATCGATTTGCAATGCTATCGTGATTGTCTGGCGGCCATATGTTCGCTGCCGGACACGCTCAGGAAGAGGCGATTCGTGAATTTAACTGTCTCGTATATGAAAATAAAAAATACCCTTGCAATTCTCATAATTTTCTCGGGCATCTCCCTCGCCCTGGCGCAGCAAGCTGCCGTCGATGAGACATTGAATGAAACAGTTCAGATGATTCCCAAAAAGGGGCTCTTCACCGTGGCGCTTGAAACGACGATTTACAAGCCGCCTGGAGACGGACCCTTTCCGGTGGTGGTGGTGAATCACGGGAAGTCCCCCGGCAATCCCCGATTTCAGTCGCGTTACCGGCCGGCTTCGGCGGCCCGCTATTTTCTGCAGCGAGGCTACGCCGTGGTGGTGCCCATGCGCCAGGGCTTTTCAAAGTCGGAGGGGAGCTATATGGGTGCCGGTTGCAACGTGGAAAGCAACGGTGAGTTGCAGGCAACGGATGTGAAGGCAGTCCTCGACTATGTTGTAGCGCAGCCTTGGGCGGACAAGGATCATGTGTTGGTCATTGGTCAGTCACACGGTGGATGGACGACCTTGGCGTTCGGGGCTTTGAATTACACGGGCGTCAAAGCGCTTGTAAACTTTGCAGGCGGTTTGCGTCAGGACGATTGTGTGGGCTGGGAAGGTGCGCTTGCGGTCGGGGCCCGTGACTATGCAAAAAATACCCACGTGCCATCGCTTTGGTTTTATGGCGACAACGATAGCTTTTTCAGGACGTCAACCTACCAGGCCATGTTT
>CAIOLZ010000115.1 GCA_903859265.1 uncultured beta proteobacterium | reverse complement strand
GCCATGGGCGCGAGCCGCGCTGCGGTGGACGCGGGCTATGCGCCCAACGACTGGCAAGTGGGCCAGACCGGCAAGATCGTAGCGCCCCAGCTCTATGTGGCTTGCGGCATAAGTGGCGCCATTCAGCACCTGGCGGGCATGAAGGATTCCAAGGTGATTGTGGCCATCAACAAGGATGGCGAAGCGCCCATCTTCAGCGTGGCCGACTACGGGCTGGAGGCTGACTTGTTTGTTGCAGTGCCGGAACTCGTCGCTGCGGTTTAAACAAACACGTCAGCCCGCCAGGTCGCTGCCCAGTTGGGAATTTCGCTTCCCGGCATGGGTCTGGCAATGGCGTAGCCCTGCGCCAGGTCGCAACCCAAAGCAATCAGTTGCTTGCCACTGGCACCACTTTCAACACCTTCGGCAATCACCTGTTTGTGGAAGGTGTTGGCAAGTCCGATAACGCCCTGCACGATGGCCATATCGTCAGGGTCATCGAGCATGTCGCGCACGAAGCTTTGGTCAATTTTGAGGGTCGTGACCGGTAACCGACGCAAATACGTCAGGGACGAATAGCCGGTTCCGAAATCGTCGAGTGCAAACAGCACGCCCAGCCGGTGGCAATCCTGCATGACCTGGGTCACTGCGCCGATGTCCTCAAAGGCACTGGTTTCGAGCACTTCAAGCTCGAGGAAATGGGCATCGATGTTGGGGTAGTGGGCCAACGTCTCGGCTAACTGGCTGGCAAAGTTCTCCTGTTGAAACTGTCTGGCTGAAATATTGACACTCACCGGCAGCATCAGTCCCCGTTCCTGCCACTGCGTCATCTGCTTGAGCGCCGTTTCAATCACCCAGGATCCCAATGTTTCATTCAATGCGTGTTTTTCGATCGCCGGCAAAAACGCGCCGGGAGAAAGCAGACCCTTGTCCGGGTGCGCCCACCGGATCAGCGCCTCCACCCCGATCACCGCGCCAGTACGCATGTTGACCTTGGGCTGGTAGTACAAGACGAATTCTTGCTGGGCGATGGCCTGCGCAATTCTTTCCTGCTGCTGGCCACGGGTTTTGACCTCCACGTCCAGCGCAGAATCGAAGAGATAAATTCTGTTCTTGCCGTTTTGCTTGGCCTCGAACATGGCTTGGTCCGCATGGCGCATGAGTTGCTCAGCCTCGACGTCGTCCTGCGGATAAATGGTCACGCCAATGCTGGCGGAGATTTTCAGGTTGTGATCCTGAATCGTTACGGGCTCAGCACATGCGTCCAGCACCCGGGACACCAACTGCATGCAGTCTTCGGTAGTACCAATGTCAGACAGAACAGCGACAAATTCATCACCGCCAATGCGTGCCAGCGTATCCACTTCGCGCAGCATTTTTCGCATGCGCTTGGATACTTCAATCAACAACGCATCGCCGATGTCGTGGCCGTAATGGTCATTGATGTGCTTGAAACCATCCAGATCCAGATAGAGGACCGCAAGGCTTTGATGGTGCCGCACGCTCATTGCCATCGCCTGATGCAGTCGGTCGGACAACAGCAGCCGGTTCGGCAAGTCGGTTAACGGATCGTAATGGGCGCCGTGTTCGAGCTTTTCCTGCTGCAATTTGAGCGGCGTGATGTCCGAAAAGAGTGCCACATAATTTTCGACTTCTCCATAAGCACCTCGCACTACGCTAACGGTCAAAATTACCGAGTAAGACAGGCCATCCTTGCGCCGGCTCCACATTTCCCCCTTCCATTGCCCGCTTTGCCGTAACGCAGAGCGCATCTGTCGGAACACCTCGGGGCCCTGGGACGACGAGCGAAACATGCGCACATCCTGACCAGTGACGTCTTCCCTGTGGTAGCCGGTAATTTTGGTGAACGAGGCGTTGATGTCCACGATCAGGCCCTGGCAATTGGCAATCAAGATGCCTTCGCTCGTACTGGTGAAAACACTGGCAGTCAATTTGAGTTGCCGCTCAGCCCGCTTTTGTGCCGTGATGTCTCGGGCGATCTTGGAAGCCCCGATCACTTTGCCACTGCGGTCGCAAATCGGTGAAATGGTGACCGACACATTGACCCGCCGACCGTCTTTATGGATGCGTATCGTCTCAAAATGGTCAACCGTTTCACCCTCCTGAATCCGCTCCAGGATAAATTGCTCCTCATTGCTTTTTTCCGGCGGAAACAGAACCAGCAATGACCGGCCCAACATCTCCTCACGGGAATAACCGAAAATAGTCTGAGCCGCCGGATTCCAGCTGGTGACGATACCGTCCAGCGTCTTGCTGATGATCGCGTCGTCCGAGGACTCCACAATTGCCTTGTAGTAGTCTCCTAACAAGCCGTCCGGCAAGGAGGCAGCCAATGCAGCCGGGGTGGTAACGGTTTGGGTGTGGCTCACCGAAGCGCGAGACAACGACGCCTCCAAACTCTGAACCTGCTCGCGCAGCGAAGTGATCTCGGTCACATCCTGCGCTACGGACACCACGGATGCGACGCGGCCCTGGTCGCCAAACTCTGGCGCACACCGCGCAATGAAATGCCGCAGTCCGCCGGGGCTTGAAAATACAAAATGTTTCTCGCTGGGCACGCCGGAATTGAAAACGTCACTCAACTGACCGTCCCATTGCTTGACCAGATCGGTGGGCATGCCAAGGTCCTCGTTGGTCTTGCCCAGAAAACTGTGTGCCGGCAAGCCAGTCGCCCGCTCGACCGCTTTGTTGACATAGGTGTGCCGGAATTGTGGGTCAAAGCGCGCCACGATTTCGTCCAGAAATTCCGCAAAAAGAGGGGCTTGGTGCAATGGCTGCGCTGAATCAGAGCGCTCTGCCCCGGGGTCCGTTGATTTTTCCATCACCCACATCCATTTCTGGTGCCACAAGTTGGTCCATTGTGGGGGCTGGATAGCGCGCGACCAACCCAATAACTATCAGGCAGACAGGGTCATCCGACCGTGGGCACAGCCGGGCGAGCGTTATTTGGCGTCTCTCACCCGCAAATGTCCCGGAACACCGAGTTGGGGATGCAGACGCGCCGCAATCATCCAAGCCGCCAGCAAACCCAGTCCAGCCGCCGCAAAAACTGCAGCCATCGGGAAAAACTGCAGTACCAACCACGCCAGAGCCGGCGAAATAATGCCCGACGCGTCGCGAAAGCTGGAGTAAACCGACGACATTTCTGTTCGCTCCGAAGGCTTCACCGACATCATGAATGGCAATCCGGCGCACACGTCAAGCAACACCAAACCACAGGTGCCTGCTGCCAGCACCAGCACTGTTGCCCAGGGCAGCGGCGAAACGACACTGGCAAGCACAAAACAGAGGCCGCTAAACAGACAGCCTGTGCGCACTGCAGTACGCACAGAATGGCGACGCAACCATTGCAACATGAGCGGGGCCAACAACAAAAACATATTGGCCACTGAACTGGCAACGCCGCCCACCTTGTCGCCCAGCCCGTTTTCCACCGCAAAAATACCAACATAGACGAAATAAAACCACCATCCGCATGAGCGAATGGCGGGAATCAGCCACCCGGTCACCAAACGGGGTTGTGCAAAAAACCGCCGCACATTGGCAACCGGATGCGCCGCCCGGGGCTGCTGTGTAACAACCGTTTTGCCATTGCCCAATCGCATTTGCCCCTTCATCCGCAGCATCAACACAGCAATGCAGCCGACCAATACAAACGGCGCACCGGGCCAGACCGACAATAACCAGACGCCCAGCACCGGCCCCAGAACCCAGCCCCACGCGCTGTAAAAAAGACGCAGCGATTCGAGCTTGCTGAACTCGGTCTTGTCGATGTAATCGAGCACATAGGCATTGAAGCAGACAAACGATGTGGCCGCTGCCATCACCGCACACAGCACAGCCAGCGTTGACCACTTGCCTCCCACAATGCCAAAAATGCAGGACACGATGTACAACCAGATCGCCATTGAGAAGATACGTTGCCGGGGCATACGGTGACTCAAGGCCGGCACGGTCAGTGCCGTCATCAGCGACACCAGGCCGATCACGAAGTAGATCTGCGAAACCACTGCGGCACTGCCCCACGTCCGGTACATCACCAGCGGAAAAACAGACAAAGTAGTGCCGCGAATGGCAGCTTCAACACCCGCCAGCCGCGCGAAGGCTTTGACATCGACCACTGCCACAGTGCGTACGCTCATTGCGCCACGAATCCGCTGGTTTTAATAATGCCGGCCCAGACTTTGGTGTACGCCGCCTCACGCGCCGAAAACTGTTGCTGGTTCATGAACCCCACGTTCAGGCCCATCGCCGCCAGACGCTCCTTGACATCGGCTTGCTGCAACACTTTGGCCAGGGCGTCCGAAAACCGGTCCAGCGCGGCACGCGGAGTTCCGGCAGGTGCAAAAAATCCGTAATACGGCATCTCTTCAAACCCGGTCATTCCCAACTCGGCCAAGGTGGGTACGTCCGGCAAAGTAGCCTGTCGCGCGACACCCAGGACCGCCACGATGTGCAGTTTGCCGGCCTTATGGTTGTCAATCAAGTCGGGCACCGATGCAATGCCGGCGCCAATTTGGTTGCCCAGCATATCGAGCATCATGGGTGCGCTGCCTCGGTAGGGAACCGCCTGCAGATCGGCGCCGTACTTCTGGCCGATGAGTTTGACCAGAAATTCGGGCGTTGAAGCCGGCGCCGGTATCCCCACCGCGGCCTTGCCAAGTCCCTGCGCCTTCACCCAGGCAATGTACGCGGGCAACGAGCGTGCAGGCGTTGCGCCAGACACCGCAAATGCGTTCACAAAACTTGCAAACCCTGCCACCGGAACAAAGTCTTTGGCCGGATCAAAACCCGGGTTTTTGACCAACTGCGGCAGGATCGAAATGGTGTGGTCGTGGGTCAGGAAAAACGTAGCGCCATCGGGTGCTGCGGCCTTCAAGGCTTGCGCTGCAAGCTGGCCCCCGGCACCCGCGCGGTTTTCCACCACCACACCGGCGCCAAGCTGGTCTTTGAGTTTGTCTGCCAGTATGCGGGCGATCGCATCGGTGCCTCCCCCCGCCGGAAAACCAACCAAAATGCGCACTGGAACATCCTGCGCATAACTATTGGCGACGCCCAGCACAACGCTCAAAACAGCGCTCAGAAATCCCGCCATTACTGCGCTGCGCGTAATGCTTGCAATGCCCGATTTCGTCATATCCAGCTCCTTCAACAACGGCATCGAAGATAGCGCATTTATGGCGCAAAATTATGATTTGCAACTTTCAAATTCTGATCGGATACCACGGTGAAACCCATTGCATTGGTGACGGGCGGCTCGCGCGGCATTGGCGCGGCAACGGCTTTGTTGGCGGCCCGGGCGGGTTATGCCATCGCGGTGAATTACCACGCCAACTCGCTGGCCGCTGACGAAGTGGTTCGGCAGATACGCGCCGGGGGTGGCAACGCCATCACGGTGCAGGCCGACGTGGCCCAGGAAGACCAGGTGCTGGGGATGTTCGCCAAGGTGGACGCCAAACTCGGACGCATCACGGCGCTGGTCAACAGTGCCGGCGTGGTGGACGTGGCGAGCCGGGTCGATGGCATGTCCGTGGCGCGGCTCAGGCGTATGTTCGATACCAATGTGATCGGCAGCATGGTGTGCGCCCGCGAAGCGGTACTGCGCATGAGCACGGCGCACGGTGGCCAAGGTGGTGTGATCATCAACCTGTCGAGCGTCGCCGCCACGCTGGGTAGCCCTGGGCAGTATGTGGACTACGCCGCCAGCAAGGGGGCGATCGACACCTTCACAGTGGGTCTGGCGCGCGAGGTGGCGCAGGAGGGGATCCGGGTGAATGCGGTACGTCCCGGCGTGATCGACACCGAAATTCACGCCTCCGGTGGCCAACCGGACCGCGCAACCCAACTCGCCGGCGCGATTCCAATGCGACGCGCCGGCCGTGCCGACGAAGTGGCGCAGGCCATCCTCTGGCTGATGAGCGACGCTTCGAGCTACACCACCGGCGCACTGATCGACGTGTCAGGAGGTCGTTGAAGATGGCACAACACCACACGGTAGAAATTCTCTGGGAACGCGGCGAGCAGGATTTCCTGAGCAACCGCTACAGCCGCCGGCATGTATGGCGATTTGATGGCGGGGCAGAAATCTCCGGGTCATCATCACCCCATGTCGTACCGCTACCGATGTCGGATGCCCGCGCGGTCGATCCCGAAGAAGCTTTCGTGGCGTCCTTGTCGAGTTGCCACATGCTGTGGTTTCTGTCCATTGCAGCACAACACAAGTTTTGCGTGGACCGCTACGCCGACGCCGCAGTGGGAGTGATGTCAAAAGGCAGCGATGGCAAATGGTCCATCACCTTGGTGACCTTACGCCCGCAAGTAGTTTTTTCCGGTCCGAATCAGCCCACGCATGCGCAAATCGGACAACTGCACCACCAGGCCCATGAAGAATGCTTCATCGCCAGTTCGGTGAAGTCGGAAGTGCGCTGCGAGCCGCGCTACGCAGATATAAAAGCTACCATGGGCGACCCATAACGACTGCACTGCAGACTGGCACCCCCATGGAACTCAAACCGCTTATTACCCTCATGGCCATCGTTAACCCGATGGCGATCGTTCCTTTCTTCATCCATTACACCCAAGGGTTTTCGCGCGACCAAAGGCGACAGACGGTTTGGGTTTCATCGTGCAGCGTATTTGTCGTCATCACCGTAAGCGCTCTGCTGGGGCTGCAGATTCTGGAATTTTTCGGCATCTCGCTGGCAAGTTTTCAGGTCGGCGGCGGCATGCTGCTGCTAACCAGTGCGCTCAATATGCTCAACGCACAACCGGCAGAAGCCAAACCCGCCAGCAACGATATGGCTGACGGTGCGGCCAAGGCGGCCCAGGGAGCCAGCATCGCCGTAGTACCCCTGACCATTCCGCTGCTGACGGGCCCGGCGGCCATGTCCACCGTCGTGATCTATGCCGATAAAGCCAAAACCGTGTTGCAAATGGGAACGCTGATTGGCTATGGCCTGATCATTGCGTTGGCGACCCTGCTGTGCTTCTCGCTGTCGACTCCGATTGCGCGCTTTCTGGGCAAAACCGGCATCAGCGTGATGACGCGATTGATGGGCCTGATACTGGCGGCACTGTCGGTTGAAGTGATGTCCGAGGGACTGGTGAAACTGTTTCCGGTGCTGGCCGGCCGCTAGGGCGCGGCCGTGCCTATGCGTTCTGCAGCTTTCCCAGAATATCGCCCACCAGTTCCAGCCGCAAAAGCGGGTTTTCGAGTTGCAGCAGGTTTTGCTTCACCGGGGATGGCAAGGCCAGCAAATCGCACCAGCGGTTGGCAACCCAGCCGCAGTCGTCGAGCCGGTATGGCTGCTCAATGGGCAGCGGCTCAAATCGCGCTTCGGCGCTCTGCTCGGTCTCCAGCAGACGCGCGAGCGCATAGGCAATGGGTTGCAAGTCTTCGGGAATCGGCATGCCCTGGTCGGGCGCAATGCTGCTGACTTCTGCCATCCATAAGCCGTGTTTGAGCTGGCTACGCTGGTGAATATGAAAGCGCTCCTGGCCCACACAGCGCACCGTCATCAGGCCCGCTTGCGGCGCCGCAAACTCCACGATCCGCGCCAGGGTGCCGACGTTGGCAAACTGCTCCTGCGGGAAGGCGTCGCCGGTCGGCCGACGGGGATCGAGGGCGCGCACTTCACGCCCCTTGACCAGTGATACCACGCCAAACGGCGTACCGTTTTTGTGGCACTTGCCGATCATGTCGAGATAACGCACTTCGAAAATCTGAAGGCTTAACAATCCCCCAGGGAACAACACCGTATTGAGCGGAAACAACGGCAGCGACTCGCGTGCGGGTGGCGCGCTCATGGGGCAACCATGGTGGCTTGCAGCCAGGCATCGAGTTGCGCGATCAATGCGTCGCTGGCCTGCGCCATCGCCTTGACACCACCCGGCGCATCGGCACTCACGGCTGCGCGCTGGACCACAAAATTCTGTTGCGCCGACAGGCGAACGCCGTTGGGTCCGGGCTGCAAAAGGGTAGCGCGCAGACGCACCAGCGCGCTGCTGGACTGCGGTGTATCAAACCACTGGCTGAACTCGTCGAGCTCGACCCGCAGCACGATGCCGGGCGCCGGGCCGGTATCGCCCTGCGACAAAACAGTGCGACGCCGGCTCAAGTGTTCCCGCAAGCGCTGGCGCAGCAACTGGGCAGGGGGCATGGTCCAGCGGGCCTGCGCGTAGGGGTGCAACTGTTGTGCGTCGGCGTAACCCAGACGATACAAAACGGCCGTGCTGTCGAGCGCCGGGGGCGACTCGACCTCGGCCAGGGTAATGGGGGGCGTCACTGCTGCGGTCACCGCGGCCGATGGCAGGGCAGCACTGACTGCGTCCACAACGCCGGGACCAAAGTCATACACCACAGGTCGCACTGGCGGATTCGTGAAACTGCAGCCAGCGAGCAGCGCAAAACTTGCCAGGCACAGCGCCGCGCTGCCCCGCGCGTTCAACCAGCGTGAAAAGGGCATGGGCATGAAATTCATCCGGTTAGTCCAGGTCATTGGGTTCAAGGGTTGGCGGTCGCGGCGGGCGCACTCGACGGGATTGGCACTGCGAAGCCGGGCTCGCCCGGTCCCGGGGTGGCAACACCTTTGCCGGTGATCAAGATTTGCGGGTTATCGTTGAGCCCCTCGGCCAACCGTCCTACCTGGCGTGCCGCACGCGCGGCTTCGTCGGTGGCGCGGTTCAGGCGCGGGAGCACGTTGCCGTTGAGCGTCTGGCTGGTGCTCACGAGCGCCTCCGTGCTGCGGCTGATGCGGTCCAGCGTGCCACCGGGCTCACTCATGCGCACTGACATTTTGCGGAACTCGCCGGCCGATTCACGCACTGTCTCCGCACTGACGCGCAGCTGGTCTGCGG
>CAIOLZ010000114.1 GCA_903859265.1 uncultured beta proteobacterium | reverse complement strand
CAGCGCGACGATCTGATCCGTGGTGAGTGCTCTGACGTTGGCCGTCGCAATCGCTGCCAGGTCTGCCGAGTTCAGCACCCGGATCTGGTCCGTCGAGAGCGTGGTCAGGTCCGTCGTGCTGATCGCCTGCACCTGACGTGTGCTCAGGCCCGTGACCTGCGCCGTGTTCAGGGCCACGGTCTGGTCCGTGGTCAGGACCTTGATATCGTTGGTGCTAAGACTATTGAGTTGATTCGTCTGCAACGCAGAAATACTGGCCGTGCTCAACGCAAAAACTTGTGCTGTTGAGAGTTGCGCCACATCCGCCGTGCTCAGGACTGCGACCTGAGAAGTAAAAAGAGCACCGATTTCATCGGTGCTCAGTGCCTGAACCTGTGTCGTTGTCAGGGCTGCAATCGAACTCGTCGTAAGGGCCTGCAACTGGTCGGTAGTGACCAATACCAAGTCGGTGGTGTTGATGGCCTGCAACTGTGCGGTGGTGAGCCCCGCGAAATCGTCGGTGGACAGCGCCAAAATTTGCTTGGTCGTCAGCACGGCAATTTGCGCCGTGGTGCTACCCAGGATGAGATTTGATGCTGCCATTTTTATAAACCCCTAAGCTTTCGGGATCCACACCTCGAGGTGCTCGCCCGATATTTATCCAATTAATTCACACCATGCGCAGGTCTGACCCTTTTACGCCCTACCGCTTCAACGACACTTTTTTACAAAACTTTAGATATTTCTAACAAAAGTTTCGGCAAACCCCAATTGTCAGAAACAAGGATCGAAGGTTATGGCACAAAAAGGATGCCTAAGCCAGTGAAGAACGGGTGAAACACCCCTCGATATCGCCAAAACGTGAAAAATTCTCATCCCCCTGGTGCAGCAAAAGACTGCAAGTCATCGGTATCAAAAGCAGCATCTGGACTGTCATATTTTTCAAATATTTCACATGCGTCATATTTTTCGGTCGCAAAACGCTGTCATCGCCGAATCGCTGTCGAATCAACATGAAAAGTTGGCTCAGGATTTCACGGGCAATCGAGGTTTCCAGTTGCCCGCCCTGCGCTGGGCCTCCAAAATCTGCCCGGAACTGAGCAAAGACTCGGACCGGGCCAGATTGGCGATGCCGGACTTGTCCCCCGCACGCGCTGCGAGAACAAACCATTTGTGGGCCTCAATCGGATCGGCGGCGACTCCGTCGCCGGACGCATACATCACCGCAATGCGCGCTTGCGCGATGCCCAGACCACCCTCAGCCGCCTCCAGAAACCAGTTAAACGCCGCCTGCAAATCCGCCTCAACGCCCTGCCCCTTGGCAAGCATGAGCGCCAGGTTATATTGGGCTTCGGTATCGCCTTGGATTGCAGCCCGCCTGATCCAAACGGCAGCCTTGGCGTCATCGTCGATGCGGGCAAACAACAAGCCCAAGGTAGCCTGCGCCGGGGCGAAGCCTACTTTCGCCGCTTTTTCGCACCAGAAAAAGGCCCGCTTGATGTCAATCGCAACGCCATCAGACCCGCTTGCAAAAATCGATCCGATGTTCCACTGGGCCTTGCCATCCCCCTGTTGCGCCGCCTTTTCAAACCATGCAATCGCCGCTGCCACATCACGTGGGACCACCAGCCCGCTCAAGTAATAGGTCCCCACTGCGCATTGCGCTTGTGCATGGCCTTGTTCTGCGGCGCGCAACAACCAGTTGAATGCCAGTTGAGGGTCTTTGCTGACACCATCCCCAGTGGCGAAACGTTGGCCCAGTAAATACTCGGCCTGCGCCTGACCCAGCTTTGCCGCGCGCATCACGCCAGCCAAAGCGATCTCTGCAGAATGGCTGGAGAACAGATTGGCCAGATCCAGCATCGCCGCGCCGTCATGCTGCTGTGCTGCACGCGAATACCAATGCAGGGACTGCAAATAGTCGGGCGCGCCGAGTTCGTCCGAGGCAAAGATCCGGCCCAGCGCCCGTTGTGCCTGCAGATCGCCCTGATCCGCCGCCTTGGTAAACCAATCCACCGCCGCGTGATCATGCTGGCGTTCCAGCACCTGCGCCAGCGCCAGTTGGGCTGGCAGGTTGCCCAGCCTGGCAGCTTTCAAGTACCAGCCCTGCGCCCGCTCAGTATCCTGTGCAACGCCCAGTCCCGACTCAAAGAGCAACCCCAAACAGTACTTATCCTGGGGCGTTCCCTGGGCTGCAGCAGCCTCCCAGTCCGTGACATCGCGCGGGGTATCTTCCAAGTCATCAATGCCCAACGACGCGATTGCCACTTTTGCGGCGGCGTGGCATTGCGCGCACGCCCGTCGGTACCAGACGGCCGCCGCCTCCATGTTCTGGCTGACACCCTGCCCCGCCGCAAATAAGTCGGCCAAAGCACACTGTGCAGCCGCCAGGCCTTGCAAAGCCGCCTTGTGGTACCAGTCAAAGGCCTGCCCATAGTCCTGCGCAACGCCATCGCCGGTAGCGAATGCGTCACCCAAAGCCATTTGAGACTCGGGCACACCCATATTCGCTGCTTTGACGTGGCAGGCCAGCGCGGCATCAGGCAAGGCACTGCCATGCAGCTTTGCCAGTCGGAAAAACGCTTTGGCATGGCCCTGATCGGCCGCGCGAAGAAACCATACGAACGCCTGGTGCTCATTTTTCTCAATCGCTACGCCAGACGCATATCGCGTCGCGAGCAGATACTGGGCCGGCACAAAACCCTTTTCGGCGGACTGTTTGACCCAGTCCAGCGCACGCCCCAGATTTTGGGCCACCCCGATGCCATTGGCATACATCAGCCCAACCTCGTACTGGGCGTCCGACATGCCAAGCCGCGCGGATTTGATGGTGCGCTGAAACACCGCCTTGTCGGCCGGGGAAATCTTGCTACTCACTTTGGCTGCCTCCGCCCAATGCTTTGTACAACTGAACCGTCGAATCAATCTGCGCACGCAACAAGCCGTTCACCGCTTGTTGGGTAGCGAGGTTGTCGCGCTCGGCATCAATGACATCGAGGAATCCCACCGCACCCAACTGGAATTTGGCCTGTGCAATCTTGAGCCGCCGCTCCTGCGCCTGGGCATTAACAGTCATGGCCTGCATCTGTCTGGCCAGCGACTCCCGCGACGAGAGCTGATCCGCCACCTCCCGAAACGCCTGTTGGATGGTCTTTTCGTACTCTGCAACGGCACCGCTTTTGCGGGCCTCGGCGGCCAGCACCGCGGCGTCAAGCTGCCCACCGTCAAAAAGTGCCGGCAGGGAAACCACCGGGCTGAGCCCGAAATTGCTCAGGTCCAACATCGTCGCGAGCGGACCGGAAAGGCTGCCAAGACTGGTTTGGATGCCCACTTTCGGAAAATATGCGGCGCGTGCAGCGGCAATATTCGCGTGCGCCGCACGCAACCGGTGCTCACTGGCCATGACATCCGGGCGCAGCAGCAGCACTTCGCTGGGCAGCGCAGGCGCCAGGCCGGCACTCAAATCCTGTGCCTTCAAAGGCCAGCCCTCGGGCAAGTCCAGGTCGGTGCGACCAACCAGAAAATTCAGCTTGTTGGTGGCCACTGTGCGCTGGTGCTCCAAGACCGCGTAACTGGCACGGGTTGACGCCAGAAGTCCAAGTGCCTCCTGGTACTCCAGATCGTCGCTTGCACCGAGGTCCATGCGCTTCCTGATCATTTGCAAGGACTGCGACCGCAATTGAATCGTGGCAGCCGCATTGGCCAAACCGTCATCAGCCTGCAATATTTCGAAATAGGCACTGGCCACATCGGCCACCAGCGATATCTGAAACGCGCGCTTGGCCTCTTCCGTCGATAAATAGTTGTAGCGTGCAGCCTCGGTGGTCGCTGCAACCCGCCCCCAAAAGTCAACTTCATAAGAAACGGTAAGAAGCGGCCAGGAGATACCGGATGTGAGTGCAGTTCCCAGATCAGTCCCCACGGGCGGGCCCATGCTGAGAATGGGGTACTTGCCGGCATCGGCTTGTACAAACTGCGCACGCGCCTCCTGCACGCGGGCAACCGACATGCGCAGGTCGCGGTTGTTTTCCAGCGCCGCGGCGATCAATGCCTGCAAGCGTGGATCGCGGAAAAACGCGCGCCAGTGGGTTTTGGCCGCGTCTTCCTGTTTGGGCTCCGCCTCGCGGTCCGGCCACTGGTTTACCACCGGCAAATCCGGGCGCTGCATGGGGGTGAGCTGCGAGCACGCAGCCAGCAAAAGTGCAACGACGAAAAGGAGTGGCTTGACCATGGGAAGTACTGAAATCGGGCTGGTCATAATAGATCGCACAAGCCTTGGACAAGGTCTCAAATAGAGGGGATTCGCCCCGGTTTTAGGCATTTATGGGGGCGCAGCTCTTGCTGTAATTCTTAGCAATTCAATGAACCGACGGGACGGGTGTGGCAACTTTCGCAGACAACTTTGCAGACGTACTTTTGCGGGCGTGGAACGGCGAGCTGGAGTTTGGACAACTGCTCGATTGCGCTGGACAACTGGAATCCCGCAAGCTTGGCCCTCTGGCAGCCGTGCTCTACCAGACCTGGGTAAACCGCAACAGCCAAGGGCCCCATGCCAACCCTTACGCCTATGCGGCGTACTTCAACCTGGGCGTGACCTTGTCGAATGAACAGGACCTCGAAGGCGCGCTGGCCGCCTACCAGGCGTCCCTGAAAATCCTGCCGACCTTCGTGCAACCCCGCCTCAACATCGGCAGCACGCTTGAGCGCCTGGGAAGAATTGACGACGCGCTCGAAGCGTGGCGCGAGGTCACGCAAACGGTCAAACCCGATACGCCCGAAAACATCAGCTTTCTCGTGATGGCGCACAACCACCGTGGCCGCGTACTTGAAAACCAGAAACGGTTTCTGGAAGCCATGGAGTGCCTGAGCAGCAGCCTCGCAGTCAACCCGAACCAACCCGATGCCTTGCACCACTGGGTTCATATCCGCCAGAAGCAATGCCTGTGGCCCACCTATGTCCCGCTTCCCGGCATCTCGATGCAAGACATGCATGCTGCCACCTCGGCGCTGGCCATGATCAGCGTATCGGACGACCCGGCCGAACAACTGGCGGCGGCGCGGCGTTTTGTCGCCAAAAAAGTGATCTCGGACGTTCCCAAGCTGTGTAACCCCAAAGGCTATGGGCACCAAAAACTGCGGATTGCCTACGTGTCATCGGATTTCTCCAACCACCCGGTTTCCATGCTGACGGCCGATTTGTTTGAGACCCATGACCGCTCGCAATTCGAGATTTATGCTTACTGCTGGAGCCCGGAAGACGGCTCTGCCCTGCGCCAGCGCGTAATCAATGCAATGGACCACTTTGTCCGCATCGACAAAATGCAGGACGAAGAGGCCGCCCGCCGCATTCGGGCCGACGAGATCGACATCCTGATTGACCTGCAGGGCCAAACTGCCGGAGCGCGCGCCAACCTGCTGGCCTATCGCCCGGCGCCGATACAAATTACTTATCTGGGATTACCGGCCACTACCGGCCTGCCTTCGATTGACTACGTGATCGCCGACCGATTCCTGATTCCGCCCGAACAGGCCATGTATTACTCCGAAATTCCGCTGTACATGCCAGACATCTACCAGTGCAGCGACCGCAAACGCATCGTCGGCCCAACGCCGACCCGCGTAAGCTGTGGACTGCCGGAGCAGGGGTTTGTGTTCTGCTCGCTGAACAACAACTACAAGTACACCCCGGAAATGTTCGACGTCTGGATGCGCATCCTGCAGCGAACACCCGGAAGTCTGCTCTGGCTGCTGGCGGATAACCTGTGGGCAGCAGACAACCTCAAGCGCGAGGCCATCGCCCGTGGTGTCGATCCCGATCGGATCTTTTTTGCCCCCCGTGTCTCTCCCGAAAACTATCTGGCCCGCTATGCGGTGGCTGACCTCTTCCTGGATACATTCCCGTTCAACGCCGGGACCACGGCCAACGATGCGTTGTGGATGGGTTTGCCCGTTCTCACCTACACCGGCCGGTCTTTCGCATCGCGCATGGCAGGCGCGCTGCTGACCGCTGCCGGGTTGCCCGAACTGATTACCTATAACTTGCGCGATTACGAAGAAAAGGCGGTTGCCCTGGCTACGCACTCCGACGACTGTCGCAGGCTCAAAGACCACTTGGCGCAAGTCAAGGAAAACGGGGTACTTTTTGACACACCGCGCTTCACGCGCAACCTCGAAAAAATTCTGCGGGACTTGTCGTCCAGGCTCTGACAAGCGCCGCAATCGCCTGGCAGCGATCAGGCTCAATGCAGATAGCTGCCCGACTCACCCACCTGGGGGTCACACTGGGCCAGCCAGGGTTCCACGAGATTGCGAATCTCCGCGTCGTTGACCAAAATGCGCCGCATGATGTGGGACTTTTCGGCACGCGCCTGAGCGTCGAGCAACTCGTCAGCCGCCTTGAATTTGAGCCGCTCAATCAGGACCGCACAGGTGCTCTCGCAACGTGCAACCGCATCCCAATCTGCCAAACGTGCAGCCTGCACCATTTCGGCGCTGGTACTTTCGATAGCCTTGTAAAAGTCAAGCAAGGATTCAGACATGGCAGGCATCCTTACACCGGTTGCAGGTAGGGCTGACCCTTACCTTTGATTTGCTTCCATGCGGTGGCAACGGGCTCGATCAGGTTGGAAATTTCCTGCAATCCGGCCACATCATTTTTGGCATTGGCCAGTACCAGGCGACGAACACAGTAGTCATAAAGCGCACGCAGGTTAGCGGCAACTTCCCCACCATTTTCCAGGTCCAGTGCAGCGATCAGGCCCTCCTCCAGAATGCGCAAGGCAGTGTTGATGCTTTTGCATTTCTTGGGAATATCACGGTTGGCAATGTGAATACGCGCAGCGCCAAGGTTCTGCAACAAGGCATCGAACAACAGACTGACCAACTGGTGCGAGTCGGCCATTTCGACGCTGGCATCAATGCTGGCAATTTTGTAGGCGGCTGCCGATCGGGCGCTGACTGAGGTAAACATGCTGCATTCCTTGAGGGTATGCTAATTTATCGGCAGCTTTCAGGCGAACTCAAGTCTTCCGGT
>CAIOLZ010000113.1 GCA_903859265.1 uncultured beta proteobacterium | reverse complement strand
GGGTTTGAGCGTTTTGCTGGTCGAGCAGAACGTGCGTCAGGCACTGAAAATCGCGCGCCACGGTTTTGTGATTGAGACCGGCAAGATTGTGCTGGCCGACACCGGCGCAAATTTGCTGGTCGATCCCCGGGTCCAGGCCGCCTACCTGGGCGGTTAAAGCAGGCCGCGGTCAGACCGCAATCGCGCGTGTCTCGCCATGGCGCAAGAGCCAGACACGGTCGGCGTCCACGCCATGATTTTTCAGCGCGAGTGCCAGATCAATCGGGGGCTGGTCGAAGCTCTCCTGTGTGAGTTTGAACGTACCCCAATGCACCCCAAAGGCCTGCCGGGCCTGCAGGTCAAGCATGAGCTGCACGGCATCGGCTGGATTGACGTGCATGCTCTTCATAAAGTCGCGCGGCAGATAAGCGCCAATCGGCAGGGCCAGAAAATCCACCGCACCCAGGCGACGGCGAATCTCCTTGAAGTCGTTGCTGTAGCCGGTGTCGCCAGGAAAAAAATAGCGCCAGGCAGCGGCTGTGTTCGGCGCGCGTTCCACCATGTAGCCGCCCCATAGCGACGCATTGGTGTCGAAAGGCGTGCGCCGGCTCCAGTGCTGGGCTGGCGTGAGGTGAACCCGCAGCGGCTCAGCCAACGGCTGCCCCGTGACGTCTGCCGTAATGTCAATGTGCTGCCACCAATCGAGCTCACGCACGTTGCCAAAGCCGCGTGCGTCAAACCATTTTTTGAGCCCCAGCGGAACAATAATTTGAGGCCGCTGGCCGGCGCGCCGCATGGCGCTCAGTGTTGCACTGCACAGGTGGTCATAGTGGTTGTGGGAAATCAGCAGCACATCGATGGGTGGCAACTGGTCGCCCCGCAGCGGCGCAGGCACTTTGCGCTCAGCGCCAAAGCGGCCCAATGGCCCGGCGAAGTCGGCCAGTGTCGGGTCCATCAGCACATTGGCACCGGCCACCTGCAGCAACACTGATACATGGCCCAGCCAGGTCAGTACCGGACTTTGCGAGCGCTGCGCGATACGCGCGTGTTCTACCGGGCAGCTCCACTGCCGGGCAAATGCGTCGTAGCCGTCTTGCGGCGGCGTCGATGGCTTGAAGTCCCCTCGCAAGCCGCGCCAGACCATTTCGTACCAAGGGAAATTGCCGATTACGACGGCCGGATCGCTGTTGCCAAAGCCGCCTGCGCGGTGGTGGTGGGGAATTGGTATGTTCATGGTGGCCAGACTATTGCAGCATAAAAGTCTCAAATTCGAGCACTTCGAGTTTGCGGTTGAGCATCCAGATGCCGGTCAATACCGTGATCAGCATGGCAATTGCAAAGCCATACCCGAACCACGCAGCGCCCAGTTTGAGCGACGCAGCGGCAAGTAGCGTTGCGACATGCCCAGCCATTGCAGCAGCACGCTGCCGAGGGAGAAGGTAATGAGCACCGCAATGGTCTGAATCTTGGCGATGTCGAACAAGCCACGCTGCACGTGATAGACCATGTTGTTGCGCATGCGCTCAATGTGGTCCAGTGTTGAGCCCTCGCGCACCGCGTCCTAAAACTTGATGTAACAGCCTACGAACCCGCGCGCTGACCCAATTTTATGTTGCCCGATTCCTACCGAAGTACGATCAACCATTTATGGGAAAAACAATCAGCTGGTTTTTGCGCTTTTCGTGGCGCGACGCGTTGCTCTCAAGTTTACCAATGGCTTTGGTCATTGTGGCTGCCGCGTGGGCTGCGATGCACTTTATTGATCCGGCACCGCCGATGGATCTGGTAATGGCAACCGGCGCCGAGGACAGTGAATACATCGACTTCGCCAGGGACTATGCCGGGCAACTGGCACAGGATGGGGTGAAGATGGATGTGCAGTCGGCCGGCGGTGCGCTCGACAACATCAAACGTTTGCGGGACCCGGACGACGACGCCAGGATTGCATTTTTGCAAGACGGTTTGTCCGACACCGAGCAAAGCAAGGCGGATGATTCCAGCGTCGATCTGGTGTCCCTGGGTTCGGTGGCCTATGAACCTTTGTGGATTTTCTACCGGACCAAAGCTGTGCACGCGCGTCTGTCCGGGCTGGCCGGTTTGCGCATTGCCATTGGCAGCCCGGGCACCGGCACGCAGGTTTTCGCGAAGCGCCTGCTCCAGGCCAGCGGCATTGACGCCGGCAACAGTACGCTGGTGAATGCCGACCGTGATCAAACACAAAAAATGCTTGAACAGGGGCAGGTGGACGCTGCGTTCTTTCTTGGCGCAGCAGAGTCGGGTCTTGTCAAAAAAATGGTGGCCACAGCCGGCATACGCGTCATGAATCTGGATCAGGCCGAGGCCTTCAGCCGCCAGTTCCCCTATCTGCACCACCTGGTGCTGCCGCACGGGGCGCTGGATCTGGCACACAACCTGCCGGAGCAGGATTTGCACCTGCTTGCCACCACCACGACCGTGGTGGTCACGCGAAAGCTGCATCCGGCTTTGGTGGCCTTGCTGATGAAGGCGATGCAAAAGGTCCATGCGCATGCGACGCTGCTGAGTCCGGCGCGTACTTTTCCGTCCGCCCAGGACGTTGACTTCCCCTTGAGCGCAGACGCCGCGCACTTCTACCAGTCGGGGCCACCATTCCTGCAGCGTTATTTGCCGTTCTGGCTGGCCACGCTGGTGGACCGTGCGGCGCTTGCCATCATTCCCCTGCTGGCGATTCTGATACCGGTGGTGCGAACTGTTCCGGCGCTGTATGCCTGGCGCATACGCAGGCGGATTTATCGCTGGTACGGCGAGTTGAAGTACCTCGAGATTCAGACGTTGTCGTTGTCGCCACAGGCGGCGCAGTCCCGAGAGGCGCTATTGCATCAGCTCGACCAGATCGAGCACAAGGTCACGCATGGTGCCATTCCTCTGTCGTTCTCGGACCATGTTTACTCGCTCAGAGAGCACATTGATTTGGTGCGTCGCAAGCTGTAGGTCCGGTTGTCGGGCAAGCAGGGGACTTTACAATTCGCGCTTTCAACGCCGTCGGATTCCCGGAAATGTTGAATCAGCCGACGAAAAACCGCTATCGTTACTGCCATGAGTAATTCAGCCGTCGAGGGTGTAGATCACATTTCCATTGCCCGTCAGCCCATTGTGGACGCTGACAAGAACGTCGTGGCCTACGAGCTTTTCAACCGTTCGCGCGGTGGAACGCGGCACACCGTCAACAGCGATGTGGGGATGGTTTTGCACGCGATTGCCAACAGCGGCACGCTGTTGTCGATTTCGCATACCGATTTGTTTGTGCACGCGCTGCACGACGGACTCGAAGGAGACCACTGGGATTTTCTGCACCCCAACACAGTCGTTGCATCGGTGCCGCGGGTGGAAAACCTCGACCGCAGTCGCATTGAAAGTGTCGCGGTGGGGCTGGCCAAAGTGCGCGCCAGAGGTGTCAGGCTTTCGTTCCATCATGCGGTCGTTGCGCCGGTTTACAAACCCTGGCAGGCGCTGGCGGACTTTATCAAGGTGG
>CAIOLZ010000112.1 GCA_903859265.1 uncultured beta proteobacterium | reverse complement strand
CGCGTGCGGGAGAGTGCAGCAGTTGCCGTCAGCGGCGTGGTCGCAGCGCTGAGTCTGGCGGTGGCATTGACGGTCATGGTGAACAGCTTTCGGACCTCGGTCACACAATGGCTCGACAGCGTGCTGCCCGCGGCTTTGTATGTACGCGCGTCCGCCAATGCCAGCGCGAATGAAGCGGCCTATCTGAACCCCGAATTTCTCCGGGGAGCGGCCCATATCGCGGGTGTCGAGCGGATCAGTGCGCAGCACAGCATCAGCCTGAACCTGGATCCAACCAAACCCGCGCTGGTTTTGATCGCCAAATCCCTGCACGAGCCGGATTCGCAGGCGATCACGCTGCCGCTGTTGGACGACGCTTTGTCGGTCCCGCCGGGGCACATTGGCATTTATGTGAGCGAGGCGGTCGCCGATTTGTATGGCGTCACGTTGGGTGGGGATTTTCCGGCGCTGGGCGCGGCGCTCAAGCCGGCCTCCGGCGGCACGCCGGGTCCAAACTTTTTTGTCGCTGGTGTCTGGCGTGACTATGCCCGCCAGTTCGGCACCGTTGCGATTGACCAGTCGGACTTCGCGAAATTCAGCCACGACGACCGTGTTAACGACATCGCGGTGTGGCTGCGCCCCGGGGCCAATGCCGGTGCGGTGGAGAGCAGCTTGCGGGCGCTGGCCAACACACTTGCGCACGCCTCGAACATACCCGCCGGCAACGACGGGGATGCCGGCACGCTGCTCGAGTTTGGCTCCGCTGCGGAAATCCGCCGCACCACCATGGCCATCTTTGACCGCAGTTTTGCCGTCACCTATTGGTTGCAGGCGGTGGCAATCGGCATTGGTCTGTTCGGTATTGCAGCCAGCTTCAGCGCCCAGGTGCTGGCGCGGCGCAAGGAGTTTGGCCTGTTGCAGCATCTGGGTCTGACCCGTGCCCAGGTTCTTCGCGTGGTGGCGTTCGAAGGCGCCGCCTGGACGGGTCTGGGTGCCGTGGCGGGGATCGGGCTGGGACTGGCAGCCGCAACCGTGCTGGTTAAAGTGGTCAATCCGCAAAGCTTCCACTGGAGCATGGACATGAACATCCCCTGGCTGCGCTTGGTCTCACTGGCACTTGCAGTGATCACAGCAGGCACCGTAACGGCGCAACTGGCAGGCCGGGCTGCGGCGGCTCGAGATGCGGTACTGGCAGTCAAGGAGGATTGGTGATTTTCAAAATGGACGCAACCCATAGTCCCGGTATGGGCTTACCGAGCCGGCGCTCGGTGCTGCACAAGGGCGTGGGATTGGGCCTGGGAGCCAGCCTGCTTGCCGCCCGGCGAGGCACCCTTTATGCGGCTTCGTCAGGGCCGATGGCGCCTGAGCCGCGCAAAACCAGAATCCGCTTTCCCGGCGATGCCGGAGCGCATCCGGAATTTGCGACCGAGTGGTGGTACGTCACCGGCTATGCCGGTGACGGCAACCTGGAAGCAGCCTATGGTTTTCAGGTCACGTTCTTTCGCAGCCGTGTTGCGCAGACCCAGGCCTTGCAATCCCGGCTGGCTGCCAAACAATTGCTGTTCGCCCACGCAGCAGTGACCGATGTCAAGGGCAAGCGGCTCTGGAGTGACCAGCGCATTGCACGCTGGTCGGGACTCCCGCCCTCTGCGAACAGCACCGACATTGCCTTCGCCAGTGAACGCGATACCGGCGTAGCAATCCGCGACTGGTCCTTGCAGCGCTCGGGCAACGATCTTCACGCACGCATCAGGGCGTCGAACTTTTCGCTGGACCTGACATTCGCGCAAACCCAGGGCGTTTTGCTACAGGGCGACGACGGTTTCTCCCGCAAAGGCCCGCAAAGCTCCGAGTTCAGCTACTACTACAGTCTGCCGCAATTGCGTACCAGCGGAGTCCTGACGCTCAACGCCAAAAGCCTCGCCATCGGCAACGGTGGCGCAAATACCGCTACTGCTTGGCTCGATCACGAATGGAGCAACACATTGCTCGATGACGACGCCACGGGATGGGACTGGATCGGCATCAACCTGTTCGACCAAAGCGCGCTGACGGCCTTTCAATTGCGCGACAAACACGGCAACGCCTTTTGGGATGGAGGCTCGTTTCGCAGCGGCGAAAACCAGTTCACCTTTCATCCGGGCGAAGTCACTTTCAAACCCCTGCGAACCTGGCGCAGCCCGCTCACCAAAGCCATTTACCCCGTGGAATGGCTGGTGCGAACGCCGGCTGATTTTTATACCGTACGCGCCATGATCGACAATCAGGAACTCGACAGCACCAATTCCACCGGCGCGATTTACTGGGAGGGACTGTGCGAGGTGTGGGACAGCAACCAGCAAAAAGTCGGGCGCGGCTACCTGGAGATGACCGGCTACGCTGCACCGCTGAAACTTTAACTTGCAATCGGGTCACCGAGCCCGCATTTACACCGCCATGACTTCTGAACGTGCAAAAGCCCAAAGCCCCAAATCACTCTCCGGCCTCATGCCTTTTTTGCGACCGTACCGGGGCCGGATCGCCCTGGCATTGGTGTTTCTGGTGCTCGCTGCTGGTGCCACGCTGGCGTTCCCGCTGGCGCTGCGCAGTCTGATCGACGGCGGCTTGATACAAGCCGACAAAGGCGCGCAAACAATGGCGCTGCGCAACCACTTTGCAGAACTGTTCGCTGTAGCAGTGGCACTTGGCCTGTTTTCCGCCGGGCGTTTTTACATGGTCAGCTGGCTGGGAGAACGGGTCACGGCAGATTTGCGCAACGCGGTTTACAACCACGTGCTGCAGCAAAGTCCGGAATTTTTTGAAACCACCCAGACCGGTGAAGTGCTGTCGCGGCTGTCAGCCGACACCACGCTGGTACAAACCGTGGTGGGTTCCTCGCTGAGCATGGGGCTGCGAAACACGGTCATGGGCATCGGTGCGCTGGGCGTTTTGATCTGGACCAATCCGGTGGTCATGCTTCAGGTCGCCCTGGTACTGGTGCTGATTGTGTTGCCCAGCCTGTGGTTTGGCCGAAGGGTACGAAAGTTGTCACGCGCCAGCCAGGACCGTGCGGCGGATTCCAGCGCGATTGCTGCGGAAGTGCTCAACGCCATTCCCGTCGTTCAAAGCTACACCGCCGAAGGCCGCGAATCGAAGCGCTTCAATGCCTCCACGCAAGACGCCTTCGCCACGGCAGTGCGGCGCAGCAAAGCGCGCTCCATTCTGGTGGCGTTCATCATCATCGCTACCTCTGCCGCCTTGCTGTGGGGCCTGTACCAGGGGACGCAGGCGGTGGCAGAAGGCCGCATCACTGCCGGGCACCTGGGACAAACCGTGGTCTATGTCATTATTCTGGCCAGTGCCTTCGCGGT
>CAIOLZ010000111.1 GCA_903859265.1 uncultured beta proteobacterium | reverse complement strand
CTGTTTGGAATATTGCCGCAGCTGCGCCAGCAGATAGAGGCCAACGCAGGCAAGGTGCGACGCAGCCGCTAAACGCGCAAGCTTTTGCTTTATGCATCGAGCTTGCTGTTCCTCAGGCGCAAGGCGTTTGCAATCACGCTCACCGATGACAAGGCCATTGCGGCTGCGGCGACGGCTGGTGACAGCAGCATGCCCGTGAACGGGTAAAGAACCCCCGCGGCGATTGCAATGCCCGCCACGTTGTAGGCGAAAGACAGAATCAGGTTTTGTCGAATGTTGCGCATGGTGAGTTGTGACAGCTTGCGTGCGCGAACAATTCCCATCAGGTCACCATGCAGCAACGTGATGCCGGAATTTTCCATTGCTGTGTCGGTTCCGGTGTCCATGGCAATGCCTACATCGGCGGCGGCAAGCGCTGGCGCATCGTTGACCCCGTCTCCGGCCATGGCAACGACCCTGCCCTCTTTCTTGAGTTGCTGGACCACTGCCGCTTTGTCTGCAGGCAGTACTTGTGCCATTACTTCTGCGATGCCCAAATCACGCCCGACAGCCCGCGCTGTGGTCATGCTGTCTCCTGTCAGCATGACAATGCGCACCCTGTCTTTGCGAAGCGCTTCGAGTGCGCTCCGGGTTGTGGCTTTGATGGGATCAGTGATCGCCACAAATCCTGCAAGCTTGCCACCGAACGCTACAAAGATGACGGTTGCAGACATCGCCTGCCACTTTTGCGCGGCGACCTTCAGGGGCGCAACATCGATATGGTTTTCTGACAGAAATTTGTCGCTGCCGCAGAGAACGCAGACTCCTTCGACCAATCCGCAAACGCCTTTTCCTGAAGTGGATTGAAAGTCAGTCGCTGCCGTGAGGGGCAGCTTTTTGACCAGCGCCTCGGCAACGATGGCCGCTGCCAGCGGATGTTCACTGGCGCGCTCCAGGCTGGCGAGCTTTGGAAGCCACTGCCTGGCATCGAAGCCAGGGCTTGTGGCGACCTCGACGACTTTTGGGTGTCCCTCGGTAAGCGTCCCGGTCTTGTCCACCACCAGGGTGTCAATGGTTTCCATGCGCTCCAGTGCGGCCGCGTCCCGAATAAGAACACCGTTTTGCGCACCCCGACCAATGCCGACCATGATCGACATTGGCGTGGCCAGGCCCAGAGCGCAGGGGCAGGCGATGATGAGCACGGCCACAGACGTGATCAGCGCATAAGAGAAGGTGGGATTCGGTCCCCAAAATAACCAGACCGCAAAAGTGATAGCCGCAATTCCAATGACCGCAGGAACAAACCAAGCGGAAACCTGGTCCGCAACACGCTGGATGGGCGCGCGGCTGCGTTGGGCTGCGGACACCATCTCAACCATCTGTGCGAGCAGCGTATCTGCCCCAACCTTCGCCGCACGCATGACAAAGCTGCCGGTCTGGTTCAGTGTTCCGGCGCTGACTTTGGCACCCGGGGATTTCATAACGGGCATGGGCTCGCCGGTAAGCATGGACGCATCCACCACGCCGTTGCCCTCTGTCAACGTACCATCGACTGGAACTCTTTCCCCCGGCTTGACGCGCACAAGGTCCCCGACTTTGAGGGTGTCAATCGAGACCGTCTCGTCCGCACCGCCCTGGGTTAACCGAACAACCGTCTTGGGCGCAAGCTGCAGCAGGCCGCGGATGGCGCCCGAAGTTTTTTGCCTTGCACGCAATTCAATGACCTGTCCCAGAAGAACCAGAACAGTGGTCATTGCCGCCGCCTCGAAGTAAACGGGTACAGCGCCACCATCCATGCGAAACGCAGCCGGGAAAAGCCAGGGTACGGATGTACCCGCGATGCTGTAGGTCCAGGCCATCGTGGTACCCAGTGCGACCAGCGTGAACATGTTGGGGCTGTGGTTGACAATGGATTTCCAGGCCCGCTCAAAGAATGGCCAACCGGCCCACCAGACCACAGGAGTCGCCAGCAGAAGCTGGACCTCATTCGATTTTTGCAGCGCAACCAGATTGCCCAGGTTCACCAGGTGCGCGCCCATTGCCAGAGCAAACACGGGAGCGGTTAATGCAAGGCCCATCCAGAACCGACGGGACATATCGCGCAGTTCCGGGCTGTCGCCATTTGTCGCTGATGCTACGACCGGCTCAAGTGCCATGCCGCAGATGGGGCAGCTACCAGGCCCCTTCTGGCGCACTTTCGGGTGCATCGGGCAGGTGTATTCACCGGATAAGTTCATGGCAGCAGCGGGCGCATCGGGAGCTTTGAAAATTTCTGAGGAAGTCGCGGTCTCAAGCGCGTGGTCGATACGGGTTTTTCGCAGATGGATGGCTCGCAAGACCCGCATCGCCCGCCAAGTTAAACGCTGCGCTTCAGCCGGTCGGTGCGGTGGGCAACGCATCCGGGTCGGGAGCCGCAGTCGGCCCTGGTTGCTCGGCTGACTTGCGTTGGCTATGCGTCCTCATTATCATTAGCGAGCTAAGAAAATAATGAGCGCTTGCGCCAAGAGGATAGACGCCAATGATTACCAGCCAGGACAACGAACTGCTATGCCGGGTTACCGGCGATGCACCCATGGGTCAGCTCATGCGCGCGCACTGGATGCCGGTATGCCTGATGGAGGAAGTGAGTGACCCCGATGGTGCGCCGGTTAAGGCCCGCGTGTTCGGCGAAGACCTGGTTGTGTTTCGCGACACCGATGGCAAGGTCGGGGTGCTTGCCGAGAAGTGCCCGCATCGCGGTGCTTCGCTGGTGTATGGCCGCAATGAAGAGGGTGGCCTGCGCTGTCTCTACCACGGCTGGAAAATGGATATTGCAGGCAGCGTGCTGGAGATGGTTTCTGAACCCGCCGCCAGTGGTTTGGCGGACAAGGTCAAGCACAAGGCCTACCCGGTCAAGGAGTGGGGCGGTTTTGTATGGTCGTGGTTCGGTGCGGCCGATGCGGTGCCCGACTTTGTGCCGCCACCGTGGGCCCCGACGGCAGACACCCGTGTCACCATCGCCAAGACGGTGTTGCCTTGCAACTGGGCGCAGGTGCTTGAAGGCGCAGTGGACTCGGCCCACAGCTCGAGCTTGCATTCCTCGGACATGGTGCCGGCCCGCGTGGACGGTGCCAAAGCCACTGCGGGCCTGTGGTTGCGTCCTTCCACCGACAAGGCGCCTCGACTGCACTGCGAGCGCACGGGTTACGGTTTCCGTTACGCAGCGATTCGCCGCCCCATCCAGAACGCTGCCACGCATGACTACATACGCTCCACCGTATTTGTTGCGCCCAATACCGTATTGATTCCGCCCAATAATCTTTACAACGTGGCCAACGTCAATGTTCCGATCGATGACACGAACACTGCGTTCTATTTCATCGCCTGGGGCCATCCGTCACAAACACCGGAGACCGAGACCTGGCGCAAATTCTTGCGCCAAACCGTGGGTATCGATCTCGATGCGCACTACCGGCCGCTGCGCAATGAAGAGAACCGCTATTGGCAGGACCGCCAGGCCATGAAGGCCGGAAACTTTACCGGCATCACGGGATTTCCCAACCAGGATGTGGCCATGTGGGTCAGCATGGGACCGATTGCCGACCGCAGCAAAGACCGGCTGGG
>CAIOLZ010000110.1 GCA_903859265.1 uncultured beta proteobacterium | reverse complement strand
TCGCTGAGATAGGTGATGTGTCCAATCATGCGGGCGATGCGCAGACCGCGTTTGGGCACCACACCATGCTCGTAAAAATTGCCGCCGAAAAAATCCGGGTCGGTCACGATGGCGCGGCGCGCCACTTCATTGAACGCAATGTTTTCTGCCGTCAGGTTGGGGGCACTGGCAATCACTACTGCGTGCAGCATGCGTTCGGGATACTGCAAAGCCCAGCTCAAAGCCTGCATGCCGCCGAGTGAGCCGCCCATGACCGCAGCCAGGACCTGAATACCCAGGGCATCGAGCAAGCGCGCCTGTGCGTTCACCCAGTCTTCCACGGTGACGACCGGGAAATCAGCGCCGTACACCCTGCCCGTTGCAGGATTGGTGTGCATCGGTCCGGTGGAGCCGAAACAGGAACCCAGATTGTTCACGCCAATCACGAAAAATCGGTCGGTGTCCAGTGCCTTGCCAGGGCCGATCATGTTGTCCCACCAACCCTCGGACTTCGGACGCCCCGCATAAACCCCGGCCACATGGTGCGACGCGTTGAGTGCATGGCAGACCAGCACGGCGTTGGACTTGTCCGCGTTGAGCGTGCCATAGGTCTCATAGGCCAGCGCATAGTCACGCAACACTGCCCCGCTTTGCAAGGGCAGTGGTTGAGAAAATTGCATGGACTGCGCGACCGCGATCAGCGCCATAAACCACCCTGAGACTTCATAAGGGACAACCCGATGCTTCAACCATTAAAAAACCCGGCGCCGCATACAACGGGGCCGGGGAAATTGGGTCGGTCCGTCTTTAGCAGCATTTGTAAAGCGCCCGCAAGCTGGAGCAAATTGGCGCACCGCCAATTTTAACAGGGCCGTCCGGCCTCAGGGAATCAGCGGCGTGGCCCAGTCCGGCTTGCCCGTAAACAAGGCGTGGTAACAAACCCAGTTGCTGGCCAGATTAAAACCATACGCACTTGCCAGATGTTGCAGGGACGCTTTGGAAAACAGGCTGATGTGCCCGTTGCGCGGCGCCGCGTACCACCAGTTCAGGCGCTGCCCCGCCTGAATGTGCCCGTCCGAGAGCTGGGTGGAAAAATACACAACACCATCAGGAGCAAGCAATGTACGGATGGTTTTCAGGAGTGCGTGGGGATCGGGCACATGCTCGAACACCTCGAACGCGGTCACGAAATCAAATGTCCCGAGCTCCTCCAGACGGACGCCAGCATCATGGAACGGGTCATAGGAGGTTGAACGCCAACCCGCTTCGCGCAACAGTCTGGAGAGCGTTCCGTTTCCACCGCCATAGTCCAGATGGGTAAATGTTCCCCGCCGCTGGCCAAACATCTGGTCCAGACTTTGGGCAAATCCACGGGGCCGCACATCGACACATTCCGGATCGATTTGCACGTAATCCTGGTTGTAAATCAGTGCGCCGAACTTGTCGGCATCCCATTGGGCGATCGATGGCGCAAAACAAAATCCGCAACGCTCGCACAAAGCGTAATACACCGGTGTTCCGGACAAGCCCTGAAAATGCGCGCCGGGCTCGCCGCACACTTTGTTGAAATCCAGCACATCGAGCAAGCCACCCTGGCCGCCACAGACAGGACACTGGTTTTGCGCCGTGATGTCCGTCATTGCAGCGCCTCAAACCATGCTTGCAGCGCCTCTCCATGCAACGGTCTGCTGCCAAAGTAGCCTTGCATCACGTCGCAACCCAGGCGCGCCAGTACGTCACGCTCAGCCTGCGTCTCGATACCTTCCGCAGTGACCACCAAATCCATGCCGTGACCCATTTCAATCATGGCGTGCACCAGCTTTTGCGTGCCCGCCAACGCGTCAACGTTTTCGACGAAACTGCGGTCAATTTTGAGCTCGCTGACCGGCAGCTTTTGCAAATAGGCCAGAGAGGAGTAGCCGGTTCCGAAGTCGTCTATGGACAGACCAACCCCAATGCCCCGCAGCACCTGCAGCAACGCTACGCTGCGCTGGGGGTCATCCATCAGCCCGCTTTCCGTGATCTCCAGACGCAGCCGTTCGGGCGATACCTTGTGGGAGACCAGCAGCTCGTGCACGCGCTGCGCAAAGCCTGCATCCTGCAGGTCACGGGTGCTGACGTTAACAGCAATGCTGAGTTGCGGTTGCTTCGGCTCCCAGGCTTGCAAGGTACGCAAGGCCTCACGCAACATCCAGTCAGTCACCAAAGTGATGTAGCCGGTCTGCTCGGCAAACGGAACGAACTCTGCCGGCGAGACAAAGCCCCGCGTGGGATGCTGCCAGCGCACCAAAGCCTCGGCTCCAACAGCTTTGCCGGTGACCAGTGAAAACTTGGGTTGCAGCCACATTTGCAGTTGGGAGGCAGCTACTGCCTGGCGCAAATCAGAGACCAGATTGAGGTGGCTCAAGCGCGCCGCTTCCTGCACCTCGCTGTGCCAGGCATGTGCGGTCGCACTGCGCTTGGCGGTATGCATGGCGACCTCGGCATTTCGCAACAGGGTGTTGACGGCGGTGACGCTGGTGCCATCCCCCGAGTCCGCAAAACCGCAGGTAAAACCCAGATCAACACTGTGCCCCCCGCACTGCACAGCTTGGACCGTGGCGGCATCCAACCGGTCGTAAAGCACCTCGACCGCGGCCCGGTTCACCGCATTGAAGTGCCCCACCAGGGTGCCGCCCGAGAGTCGCGCCACCACCGGGGCCGCCCCGATCAGGCCGTCATGGGCTGCCGTCTGAAACACATTTGCAACACGACCTGCGAGCTCCTTGATCAGGGAATCGCCCGTCGAGTAACCCAATGTTTCGTTGACCGCTTTGAGGCGCGCCAGATCAATCAGCACCAGCGTGTTGGCGGCGGGCACATCGTTCGCCGGACGCGGAGGATTGAGCAGCGCGGTGCGATTGGGCAATCCGGTCAAGGCGTCTTCATAGGCCAGCCGGACGATTTCCCTCTCCCGCAGCGAGACTGCTTCGGCCATGGTGTTGAGCGCAGCGCCAACCCGATCGACTTCCTGTGTTCCGGTTGCCAGCACTTTGGTCTGGTAATCGCCTTGCGCAATGGTGCGGGCCGCTGACTCCAGCCTGGCCAGCGGCGTGACGACACTCTTGGTGGTACGCCAAGCCAAAATCGCCGCCGCAATAATCGCGATCAGCGAAGACAGCGCCGCGAGATTGCCGATCCGGTGAAACCTGATCTGCGCGTCATCAAGCTGGCGCTCAATGCGCTCGCGTTCGCGCTGCAACAGCGTGTTGGACTCGGTCAACATGGTCTTCAATGCAGGGTTGACCTGCGCATTGAGGGCGTTGGATGCGGCTTTGAGGTCGCCAGCCTCGACCTGATCAACCGTCGCCAAAAACGCATCGGCGTATATGGCGCGGGACTCCTGGAGTCGTCGCAATGTTTCCTCCTGCTGGGGATCATGCAAGTCGTTGGCCAGCGATTCAATAATGCCGTCGATACGTCGGTTGCGCTCATCCACGTCGGCGTATTCAGCAACCCGGTTGGCGCGGGGCGCATTGAGCAGGCGAACCAGCGCACTACCCACACCTTCGGTTTGCAGGGACAGCGCCTGCACACGCAGCAGGCGCTGCATATCTCCGGTGGCGAACTGTTCCGTGGCCTTGAGGGCAACGGCAATCGGCGCCGTCGCATACCACAGGGCCACCAGCATCAGGACCACCAGCGCCCCGAAACCCAAGGCCAGGCGGCGACCAATGCGTTTGGGCCGCAGGCGTTGCAACAAGCTGGTGCTATTGGCGAGACGCGGCATGTACGGCTGGCGGAATTAAAACCAGTTTTTCGGCCGCGCCCAGGCCGAGTCCACTGCCCAGGAACCTGGCCCGAACAATGCCAGAGCAGCCAACACAATGCCCCAGCTGATGTGCTGCTGCAGCGCGGCGGGCGCGATGTCTGACAGCGACAAAACGGCCACCACATTGACCACACTCAGGCCGACCGCGGCAAAGCGCCCGCCCAAACCGAGCACCAGCAGCACCGGCAAACCTACTTCGCCGCAGGTACCCATCCATGCGGCAACAGCGGGTGGCAACAGCGGGACGTGGTACTCGTCCATGAAAAGGGCCAGCGTTGTGTCCCAATCGCGAAGCTTGGTCAGGCCAGAGAGAAAAAAAACCTGCGCCACGTAGAGCCTGGCCAGCAGGCAGGCAGGCGCGCGCAGTGCATCCAGCGGCCGTTCCATCCAGCGCCAAAGTACGGGCAAACGGGTGATAGGTTTATTTGGCATGTTCCACCACTGCCAGCACCAGGCCGGACTGCACGGCCTGCGGCAACCACAGCGAAAAGTCCAGCTCAGGGGCGCCATCGAGCGCATGTGCCAGCGAATCGCCGGCCAGCAATGCATTCAGGACCCTGAATTCGCCCGGCATTGCGGCGCGGCATTGCGGCGCAAACCCGCGGCGCCAGACCACGGCATCCTGAGCGACTTTTGCCCGAATCCTCTCTCCTGCAGTGGCCAAATCCGGCCCGCCTTCACGGTGTGCCAACACTATATCGACCATCGGCCAAGCGCTGCGCAAGGCCACCGCTCCGGGAGCCAACTGGAAACACACATTCTCCGGATCCCGGGTAGTCAGCATCGACAGGCTGGCAAGCCCTGCGCCCGGGTCCGCATCGCGCGCTGTGGCGCATTCGTGCATGGCCCATTCCAGCTGTGCCACATCGGCCAGATATGGTTCGCTACTCAGTTGTGGACTGACACGCACGAAATCTGGCAGGGCCGCACCCCATCGCGCCAAGTCACCCTGCAAAGGCGGCGATGCATGCCACAAAGCCCGCGCCAGACTGTCAAAACTCTCGCCACCAAGCAACTGCGCGATGACCGGGTACGCCGCCGCCAAGGCGCGCTGTGCAAGCACGTGCCCATTGGTCTGGTAGGCCCGAATGCCGCGCAGGGCACCCGGCGCCAGCTGCTCACTCAATCGTCCCACAGCAACGTCGGCAGGCCAGTCAAACAAAGCCTGCAGAAAACACTGCTGTTGCGCTGCAAGCCCCGTCATACAGTGGCCTGCGGCTGGCGCGTTTCAAATGGGTTCTCCATGACCTGGCACGCATGCGGCAATCGCATCTGGTGGCTTCGAGCCAATGCAAGCTCTGCCAACAAAACGTCCAGTGCCGGGATGTCGGTATCCCATTCAATCAGTGTCGGGACTGCGCCAAAACGGTCAAGGGCATGCGCATACAGCCGCCAGACGGGCGCGGATACCTGGCTGCCGTGGTCGTCGATCACAAGGTCGCCATGCTCATCACTGACGCGGCTGTGCCCGGCCAGATGCAACTCACCGACCGCGCCCGGGTCGATTGCATCCAGCCAATCGCAGCAGCGCTCCAGCGCCAAATCTTGCGTCCCTCGGGGCAGGGCATTGAGCGCGTTGACATAAATATTGTTCACATCCACCAGCAAACCACAGCCCGTGCGGCGGGCCAGCTGGTTTAAAAAATCCGGTTCCGCAAGAGCCACCTCACCAGTCCGATATTTCCACTGGACGTAGGCACTGAGATTTTCAACCATGAGCGGACGCTTGATGCGATCCTGGACAGCCTGCACATTGGCGCACATGACATTGAGCGCCTCCGTCGTGAAAGGTATCGGGAGCAGATCCGACGCATGCACGATGCCGCCCGGCCATTTGGCGCGCGCAAAACTGGCGTGGTCGCTGACGCGAACCGGTTCAATCCGCTCCACCAGCCGGACCAGTTGCTCCAGATGCCAGGGATCGAGCCCTGCCGCCGAGCCCAGCGACAAACCCACACCATGCAAACTCACCGGATATTGCGCGCGTCCCTGCTCGAGGATGGACAGGGCCACGCCCCCATCGGCAAAAAAATTCTCGGAGTGCACTTCCAGAAAGTCCAGAGCCGGATTGCGCGTCAACAACTCTGCGTAATGCGGATGCCGCCAACCGATACCTGTCGCATTCTTTGTGGCTGCCATGACAGTCTGGACCCAATGATCCCGATGTGCCGATCAACTCCTGAGCTTCTTGGCTTCGTCGAAAGAAAGCCCCTTCATGTCTTTGCAAGTGCCTTTGGCGACATATTTCCACTCCGCTTTGTCCAGATCCAACTTCGATTGGCCCGCGCAGGAATGCATACCAAACGCACTGGCGCAGTCATTCTGTCCCGCCTTGGAAATCCCAAAGCACTTTTCTTTTTCCTCGGCGGCGACCGGTGTGGAGGCAAGTGCGAGCGTCATCAGGGTTGCAGCGGTCGCTGCGATCATTGCACGTTGGTTCATAGAATCTCCGAAGGTAAAGGATTGGAAATTAACCGGCTTGCCTGCCATTGCGAAACGCATTTTGCCGGTTATTGTTTAGTCTGGGTAGCGCCGCATTCCTTACACTAGCGCGCCCAACTACACTGGGACCGAATCCACCAAACCGGCCCATGACCAGTTTCGAACAACAAATCATCGACCTGCATGACTACCTGCTGAAGTTTGCGCGACTGCAACTGCGCAATGAGGCTTGGGCGGAGGATGCTGTTTCCGAAGTCATTGTTGCGGCACTCGCAAAGCCGCAGGCATTTGAGAACCGGTCCCAGCTGAAAACATGGCTGGTGGGCATTCTCAAACACAAAGTTGTTGACGCCCTGCGCCACCACAGCCGGGAAATCAGCGGCCTTGAGAGCGGCGAGGACGATAACACCGACCCGCTCGAATGGATTGCTTTCAAGGCCGACGGCCACTTCCTGGAAAGCCCGGCAGACTGGGGCAATCCTGAGCAGGAGATGAACAGCAAACAGTTTTTTATGGTGCTCGAAACCTGCGCCACACAACTTCCTCAGACTCAGGGAAGGTTGTTCTTGATGCGGGAATGGCTGGAGCTTTCATGCGACGAAATTTGCAGGGAACTCAATTTGACACCGACCAATTTGTACGTGCAACTACACCGCGCCAGACTGCGGCTGCGGGAGTGTCTTGAACTCAACTGGTACGCCAGGGCAAAAATCGCGTGACCATACCGCCATGACTCTGTTTAACCGAACCTGCAAAGAAGTGGCCGCCCTGCTGATCGCGCGGGAAGACCGCCATCTGGGCCTGCCGGATCGGCTCGCACTGCGTTTTCACCTGAAAATCTGCGATACCTGCCCGCGCTTCGAGCGACAACTACTGACCATCCGGCAAGCCATGAAGCAGTGGCGAAATTACTCCAATCCTGACTAATTCCGACCCTTTTGAAAAAAAATTAGAAATCTTTTCCAAACTGGCGCATAATTAAATGGCATTGGCCGTAAAAAGCCGGTGCGAGTTTGCGGTGTTTAGTCAGTTTCGCGTCTGCTTTAAGTCTTTAATGGTTTGTTGATTGCGGGTATGGACTCCATCGCGTTTTGAGTTATTTTGAGGAGTCCTTACATGGGCAACAAACTTTACGTAGGCAATCTGCCTTATTCCTTCCGTGACGAAGACCTGCAGCAAACCTTTGCTCCGCACGGTACCGTTACCAGCGCCAAAGTCATGATGGAACGTGACACTGGCCGTTCCAAAGGCTTCGGCTTTGTGGAAATGGGCAGCGACGCTGAAGCGCAAGCCGCCATCAACGGCGTCAATGGTCAGCAATTCGGTGGTCGCGGTCTCGTGGTGAACGAAGCCCGTCCGATGGAGCCACGTCCTCCCCGCTCTGGCGGCTTCGGTGGTGGCGCTGGCGGCGGCGGTGGTTACGGCGGCGGTGGCGGTGGACGCTCCGGTGGCGGTGGCGGCGGTGGTTACGGCGGCGGCGGCGGTGGACGCTCCGGTGGCGGTGGCGGCGGTGGTTACGGCGGTGGCCGTGGCAGCAGCTACTAATCTGCGCACTCAATTTTAAAAAGGACCTTCGGGTCCTTTTTTATTGTTCGCGATCAGCCGCCCTTTGTTTACGCGGGCGTCCGGAAAAAATCCGGTCCATCAGCGCATTTGGCAACAGGCGCAGGATTTTGGCGACGATACCCATTTGCCAGGGAATCACCCGGTAGCTTTTGCCTGCAAGGATGGCTTTGAAAGCCTCATTGGCAAAGGCATCCACCGGCATCAAAAAAGGCATGGAGTATCGGTTTTGCCTGGTCAGCGGTGTATCGATGTAGCCTGGACACAGCGTCACGACCCGGACACCGGCACCGCGCATCTCCCCACGCAGGCTTTCGCAATATGCAATCACGGCGGCCTTGCTGGCGCTGTAGCCACCGTGTCCGGGGATGCCACGAATCCCGGCCACGCTGCCAATACCGACCAGCGTGCCGCTGCCGCGCGCGGCCATGGCAGTGATGAAAGGATGGAAAGTTGCCGCCAGGCCAATGTTGTTGGTGGCAAAAATGGTTTGCATCACGTCAAGGTCCGAGCGCACCGCAGTGTCCAGGCCAATGCTGATGCCGGCGTTGGCAATCACGACCTCAGGCAATCCTTGGGAATCAACACAGGACTTTCCCGCCGCCACGATGCTATCTGTGTTTGACACATCGGCCTGGTAAACCCGATAGCGGTGGGGCGCAACCCCTTGTTCCTTGGCCCAGGTCAGCACCACATCCGTACGCCTTGCCACCAGTGCCAGATCGAATCCGGCCTGGTAGAAGCGCTGCGCCAAGGCCTGTCCAATTCCACTGGATGCGCCTGTGATGAAGACCAGTGCCATGCTCTTTTGCTCCTTCAAGGCGCTTGCGGCGCGGGCACCAATGTTCCGTGCACACGGCCCTTCAATACAAGCACCTGGTCAACGTTGTCATAGTCCATGGAGTCGGCGGTAAAACGATCTTTGCCACGGGTAAGCTCGACCGGCTTGTGTGATTTCATGCGTTCGGTGTTGAGAAATGCATGAAGGAACTCGCTGCGGTATTCCATCTGCGGCGATGGTTGAGCAAGCGCACTTGTAGCCTCCCCATCCCGAATCACAATGGCATTGCCCATCAGCTGTACTTCGGAGCCGTCCTCATTGGCCAGCGCACTATTGGCGGTGGCCGTGGTGAGGCGACCCTTTTCGTCATAAGAACGGATGCGGACCTGATCCACCTCCATCCACTGGGTATCGGCAAAGTGGCGTGCCTTGTCGCCCATGACCTCGCTGCGTAAACGGCCTTTTTCGTCAAATGACTTGAGGGTAAATCCATCCATGAAATAGTCTGGCTCATGGCGTTCGGCGAGCTTGGTCCGCGGGGTATCGGGCGCTGGTGTAGTGTGCACCATCCAGTAGGTGCCGAGCGCAAGCACACCCATACAGGCCAATGGCAAGTACAGTAAAAATCGCTCCCATGCATCGCGCAGGCGTCGCCTCATAGCCTTACATCCTGACGCGTCGCGTGCCTTACCGGCAGCGCAGGCTTATTCATATTTGCCCAGCAAGCTGGCATAGCGGCCACTGGCTACCAGCAACACATCACACAGCTCGCGTACAGCCCCGGCGCCGCCTGTTGCGGTAGTGACAAAGTGGGCGACAGCGCGCACTTCCACATGCGCATTGGCAGGCGCGCAAGCGAAGGCGCTGCGACGCATCACCGGCAGATCGGGCCAGTCGTCCCCCATGGCGGCGGCCTGTTGCCAATCGAGCCCCAGCGCACGCAAGCTTTGCTCGGCAGCGGGGCGTTTGTCTTCGGTTCCGAAATGGGCATGGCCAATTCCCAGTGCCGCCAAACGTACGCGCAAAGGCGCCGAGTCGCGGCCGGTGATCACCACCGGAGTGATGCCAGCAGCCTGCAGCATCTTGAGCCCATGCCCGTCGAGGGAGTTGAAGCGCTTGAGGGTTTCACCCGCCTCGGAAATATAGAGCCCGCCATCGGTCATTACGCCGTCCACATCCAGAAAAGCCACTTGGATGCCCTGGGCCCTGAGCAGCAATTCGGGGTCGAAATGGATGGCCGGTACCATCAAATGACCTTTGCACGCATCAGATCGTTGCTGTTGATGGCACCACATAAACGGCCCTGGTCGTCAACCACCAACACGCTGGTGATGCGCAGGCGCTCCATCATGTCGGCAGCATCCACCGCAAGCGCGGTATGGCTGATGGTCTTGGGATTGGCGTGCATCACATCAGCAGCCTTGCATTCGCGCAAATCCCGGCCCTGCTCCACCAACCGGCGCAGATCACCGTCCGTGAAGATCCCCGCAACGCGCCCCGCCGCATCCACCACGGCAGCCGCACCCAGCCCTTTGGCACTCATTTCCCGCATCAGGCTGCTGAAATCGGTATCGGGCCTGACACAGGGCAAAGCGTCGCCGCTGCGCATGACGTCACTGACGTGCGTGAGCAACTTGCGCCCCAAAGCGCCACCGGGATGAGAGCGTGCAAAGTCTTCAGCCCGAAACCCGCGTGCATCGAGCAGCGCCACTGCCAGCGCGTCGCCCAGCGCCAGCTGCGCGGTCGTGCTGGCAGTGGGCGCAAGGTTGAGCGGGCAGGCTTCTTTGGAAACAGCGCTGTCGAGCCACACATCAGCATGCCGTGCCATGGTGGACTGGGAATTTCCGGTCATGGCAATCAGGGGTGCGCCCAAGCGTTTGAGCAAAGGCAGCAATACTTCCATTTCCGGCGACTCGCCACTGTTGGAAATGGCCAGCACAAGGTCGTTCGGCGTGATCATTCCGAGGTCGCCATGGCTGGCCTCCGCCGGGTGCACAAACATGGCTGGCGTGCCGGTGGAAGCCAGCGTGGCCACGATCTTGCGCCCGATATGCCCGCTTTTGCCCATTCCCATCACCACCACACGCCCCCTGGTGTGCAACACCATTTCGACCGCTTGCGCAAAGGCGTCTCCGACCCGGTTTTTGAGTCCGAGAACCGCAGCGGCCTCAATGTCGAAGGTTTCACGGGCCAGTGCAACCGCGCGCTGTGCGGCCGGGGTTTTGCCGGTGCGAAGGTTAGAGGTCATTGGCAGATTTTATAGACCGCCGCGCAGCCACACAGTGTTGCTAGTATCGCTTCATGAACGGCTTGGAAATCACCCTCCTCTATTTGCTGGCCGCAGTGCTTGGCGTGGTGGTGTGCCGGCTGCTGAAACTGCCGCCAATGCTGGGCTATCTTGCGGTAGGCGTGCTGATCGGCCCCAACACACTGGCGCTGGCACAGAACGGCGAGGGTGTGCAGCACCTGGGCGAATTCGGCGTGGTGTTTCTGATGTTTGTGATCGGTCTGGAGTTCAACCTTCCCAAGCTGCAAGCGATGCGTAAACACGTGTTTGGCCTGGGCCTTTTGCAAGTGGTTTGCACCATGGGGCTGGGCATGCTGGCCACGCTCGGTCTGGCCGCGTTATTTCCGCGCGTTTGGGCCATGGGTTGGCAAACCGCTCTGGCGCTATCGAGCGCGCTGGCGATGAGCAGTACCGCGATTGTGGTGAAACTGATGGTGGAGCGCATTGAGTTGGAGTCCGAGCACGGCAAACGTGTGATGGGCACTTTGCTGTTTCAGGATTTGGCGGTGGTGCCCTTGCTGGTCTTGATACCGGCCCTGGGCGCAGCGTCCGAACACCTCATGCAAGCGCTGGTGCTGGCCGGCATCAAAGCCGCGGTCATCGTGGGCGTGCTGCTGGTGGGCGGCCAGCACGTGATGCGCCGCTGGCTGACGGTAGTGGCCAGACGCAAGAGCGAAGAATTGTTTGTACTCAACCTTCTGCTGATCACGCTGGGCCTGGCATGGCTGACCGAGCTGGCTGGTTTAAGCCTTGCGCTGGGCGCGTTCATTGCAGGAATGCTGATCTCGGAGACCGAGTACAAGCACCAGGTCGAGACCGATATACGGCCGTTTCACGATGTGCTGCTGGGTCTGTTTTTTATCACGATCGGCATGCTGCTGGACTGGCGACTGGTGCTGGAACGCTGGCATCTGGTGCTGCTGCTGATGGTGGTGCCGGTGGTTTTCAAGGCAGTGCTGATCACCGTCCTGGCACGGGCTTTAAGCGCGAGCAGCGGCGTTGCCCTGCGCACCGGCCTTTACCTGGCGCAAGCCGGTGAATTCGGCTTTGTATTGCTGACACTGGCCCAGAAAAGCAACTTGGTGCCGGCAGCCTTGCTCAACCCCATTCTGGCCAGCATGGTTTTGTCAATGCTGGCAACGCCTTTTATCGTCATGTTCAGCAACCGCATTGTGATGAAGCTGGTGGCCAACGAATGGCTGCAGCAATCGCTGCAAATGACGTCTATCGCACGCAAATCGATCAACGCTAACCAGCACGTCATCATTTGCGGCTATGGCCGCTGCGGACAGAATCTGGCGCGCATGCTGGAGCGCGAATCCATCCCCTACATGGCACTTGACCTCGACCCAGACCGGGTGCGCCAGGCCGCTGCCGCTGGCGATTCCGTCGTATTTGGCGACTGCGGTCGGCTGCAGGCGCTGATGGCCGCCGGTCTGGCGCGTGCCAGTGCCGTCGTCGTAACCTATCTGGACGAAGCCGCCGCGCTCAAAGTGCTGGGCCACGCGCGGGCACATGCTCCACAGGTGCCGGTAATTGTGCGGACACAAGACGACCACAATCTTGAAAAGCTGCAGGCAGCGGGTGCCACGGAGGTCGTGCCCGAAGCGCTCGAAGGGTCCCTGATGCTGGCCAGCCACGCGCTGGCACTGGTCGGTGTACCCATGCGGCGGGTGATTCGCATCGTGCAGGACCAACGTGACGCGCGCTACAACCTGCTGCGCGGGTTTTTCCACGGTGCTGATGACAACTCGGTCGATGAACTGGAATATGAGCGGCTGGCTACTCTGACGTTGCCTCTGGCCGCGCGCGCGGCCGGGCAAACGCTTGCCGAGTTTGCGCTGCACGCGTTGGCAGTGCGCGTGGTAAGCGTGCGCCGCGGCAATGGAAAATCGGTGCCGGTGGATGATGCGACCGTGGTGGAAAGTGGCGACACATTGGTTTTGTCCGGCCGGGCTGAAGCGCTGGCTCTGGCCGAGCAAAAGTTGCTCAGAGGCAGCTAGCGCCCGCACTGCACATCCGCATTTTTAAGTTGCCCTGCTTCCCGTTGACCCAAAGGCCCTACCCATGCTGGATCTTCTGATCAAAAACGCTACCCTGCCCGATGGCCGCACCGGCATGTCGGTTGCCGTTCTGGACGGAAAGATTGTCGAAGTCGCACCCGCGCTGGACGCACCGGCGGCAAACCTTTTGGACGCGCAAAACCAGTTGCTGTCGCCGCCTTTTGTGGACGCGCACTTTCACATGGACGCCACGCTGAGCTACGGCCTGCCACGCGTCAACCAGAGCGGCACTCTGCTAGAAGGCATTGCCCTGTGGGGCGAACTCAAACCACTGCTCACCGAAGAAGCCTTGATGGAACGCGCGCTCACCTATTGCGATTGGGCGGTTGCCAAAGGCTTGCTCGCCATTCGCAGCCACGTGGACGTTTGCGACCCGCGTCTGCTGGCAGTGCGGGCGCTGCTCGAAGTGAAGAGAAGAGTAGCGCCCTACCTCGACTTGCAGCTTGTTGCCTTTCCGCAAGACGGCGTCTTGCGTGGCACGCAAGGTCCGCAGCAACACATGGCCAACCTCCAACGCGCACTGGATCTGGGCGTGGACGTGGTGGGTGGAATCCCCCACTTCGAGCGCACCCAGCACGACGGCGCGCTGAGCATCAAACTGCTTTGCGAATTGGCAGCCGCGCGGGGCCTGATGGTGGACATGCACTGCGATGAATCGGATGATCCCCTTTCGCGCCACGTTGAAACACTGGCGTTTGAGACGCAGCGTCTCGGGCTGCAAGGCCGTGTAACCGGCTCGCACCTGACCTCAATGCACAGCATGGACAACTATTACGTCAGCAAACTGATTCCCCTGATGGCAGAGGCAGGGCTGCATGTGGTCGCCAATCCGCTGATCAATATCACGCTGCAGGGACGCCACGACACCTACCCCAAACGCCGCGGCATGACCCGCGTGCCGGAACTGCTGGCGGCCGGCATCCACGTGGCGTTTGGGCATGACTGCGTGATGGATCCCTGGTACAGCCTGGGCAGCGGCGACATGCTTGAAGTGGCCCAGATGGGACTGCATGTTGCGCAAATGACCAGTCAGACGGCGATGCGTCAATGCTTTAGTGCCGTGACCGGCAATGCTGCGCGTGTGCTGGGGCTGCAAGGCTACGGGTTGGAAGCGGGTTGCTATGCCGACTTTTGTTTGCTGCAGGCGCGGGACCCGGTTGAGGCGATACGTCTTCGCGCCCCGCGCCTCAAAGTATTTCGCCGGGGCAAGCTGCTGTGCGAAACACCCGCGTCCGTTGGCAGGCTGCATTTGCCCGATCGGCCCGGCAGCACAACTTGGCAAACCTCCAGCCCTGCAGATAATTGCGAGCAATAAGTCCTCTCAGGGCCGTCAACCAACCCATGTTTTAGGGCCACCATGCAAAACACCAGCGTCACCCAATACCTGCGCGACCATATCCGCACCGTCCCCGACTGGCCAGCACCGGGCGTTCAGTTTCGGGACATCACGCCGCTGCTGCAGGACGCCAAAGTATTTCGCGTACTGATCGACGCGTTTGTCCACCGCTATATGGGCGCGGACATGCGACCCGATGTGGTCGCCGGGCTCGATGCGCGCGGT
>CAIOLZ010000109.1 GCA_903859265.1 uncultured beta proteobacterium | reverse complement strand
GCCAGCTTTAATCGTTTCAAAATCATGTGCCAGCCTCGATCCACAGACGTTCAATGTGCACGCAATCGTACTTTTCGACGACCTGCCGCATTCTGTGCAACGTCCTGTGGCCCGTATGTTCGGTAACGAACAGAATTGGGATAATCCGGGAATGACGCTACGCACCGGCATAGTGCAAGCCGGTCTTCCAGCATCTCGGGCCGATCGTCAGGGTTGCTAGGGCCTGAAAGAAGCCAAAAAACCCGGTGGGTATTGGCTATAAAACGGTGGAGGCTGCGGTGAAAGCGCTCAAGGGCGCGCTGTTGCAGTGCGCTGCCCCTTTTTTGTCAGAGGATAAAACTGTGAAATTAGTTCGTTACGGATTGCCTGGTCAGGAAAAGCCCGGTGTGTTGGATGCGCAAGGGCGCGTGCGCGACCTGTCGGGCCATATTGCGGATGTGGGCGGTGCGGCGCTTTTGCCGGATAGCCTGGACAGATTGCGCGGCATTGACACGGCAAGCCTGCCGCTGGTTGCGGGCACTCCTCAAAAGGATTTGCGCCTGGGTCCCTGTGTGGGCGGCGTGGGCAAGTTCATCTGCATAGGACTGAACTATTCCGACCATGCGGCGGAAAGCGGCATGCAGGTGCCGCCAGAGCCGGTGATCTTCAACAAATGGACCAGTGCCATCGTGGGGCCGGACGATGCGGTGGAAATTCCGCGCGGCTCACACAAGACTGACTGGGAAGTGGAGCTCGGAGTCGTCATCGGCAAGGGCGGGCGCTACATCGACGAGGCCGATGCACTCTCGCATGTGGCGGGTTACTGCGTGGTCAATGACGTGTCCGAGCGCGAATACCAGCTCGAGCGCAGCGGCACCTGGGACAAGGGCAAGGGATGCGATACCTTTGGTCCGACTGGCCCATGGCTGGTGACCGCGGACGAGATCGCCGACCCGCAGGCGCTCAGGATGTGGCTGGAGGTGGACGGCAAGCGCTACCAGGATGGCAGCACTTCCACCATGGTCTATGGCGTGCGCTATCTCATCGCCTACCTCAGCCGCTTTATGAGCCTGCAGCCCGGCGACGTCATTTCCACCGGCACACCACCGGGCGTCGGCATGGGCCAAAAGCCGCAGGTCTATCTACGTGCCGGGCAAACCATGCATCTGGGCATTGAAGGCCTGGGATCGCAAACCCAAACCACCATACAGACCTGACATGAAGATCACCGGCATGCGGGTGGTGGATGTGCGCTTTCCGACATCCAGACACCTCGATGGTTCGGATGCCATGAATCCGGACCCGGACTATTCGGCCGCCTATGTGATCCTGCAAACGGATCAGGCCGCTCTGGAGGGCCACGGGCTGACCTTCACCATAGGGCGCGGCAATGAAATCTGTTGTGCTGCCATCGAAGCCATGCGGCACCTGGTGGTAGGGCTGGATATGGATTGGGTGGCCCAGGACATGGGCCGTTTCTGGCGCCATATCACTTCGGACAGCCAGCTGCGCTGGATTGGTCCGGACACAGGGGCGAGTCATCTGGCCACCGGCG
>CAIOLZ010000108.1 GCA_903859265.1 uncultured beta proteobacterium | reverse complement strand
TTTGGCCAAGAGTTGCTGCAACCAGACTTGGACCGCATCGCGCCATCGCTGGAGATTGCGTTCAAGCACTTCCCTGCGCTGGAAAACGCTGGCATCAAGCGCGTTATCAACGGTCCCTTCACCTTCGCACCCGACGGCAACCCGCTGGTCGGCCCCGTGCAAGGAAGCACCAACTTCTGGAGCGCCTGCGGCGTGATGGCGGGCTTTAGCCAAGGCGGTGGCGTGGGCTTGGCGCTCTCGAACTGGATGGTCGATGGCGACCCCGGCTTTGACATTTGGGGCATGGACGTGGCGCGCTACGGCGACTGGGCCACCCGCACTTACACCAACGCCAAAGTGCGCGAAAACTATTCGCGCCGTTTCCGCATCCGCTTCCCTAACGAAGAGTTGCCCGCAGCCCGCCCGCTGCAAACCACACCGCTGTACGACACATTCATTGAGCAAGGCGCGGTCATGGGCGACTCGTGGGGCATGGAAACACCGCTGTGGTTTGCGCCTAGCAAAGCCGACGCGCACGACGTGGTGAGCTTTCACCGCTCCAACGATTTCCCGCACATCAAGGCCGAATGCAAGGCCGTGCGCGAAGCCGTAGGCGTGACCGAAGTGGCCAACTTTGCCAAATACGAAATCACCGGAGCTGGCGCAGAAAAATTCCTGCAAGGAATGATGACCAACACCCTGCCTAAAGTTGGCCGCCTGCAACTGTGCCCCATGCTCAACGAGCGCGGCAAATTGATTGGCGACTTCACCATCGCCAAGGCCGCGGATGAGCGCTTCATGATGTGGGGCTCGAGCCAAGCGCAGGTTTATCACATGCGCTGGTTTGAGCAGCACATGCCCAAAGACGGCTCGGTGAAAATCACGCCGCTGGGCATGAAGCTCATCGGCCTATCCATCGCAGGCCCCAAGTCGCGCGAACTCTTGCAGCGCTTGACGGACGAGGATGTGTCCGGCGCAGCCTTCAAGTTCATGGACTACCGCGAAATGGAAGTCGCCACCGTCAAGGCACACGTCAACCGCGTCACCTACACCGGCGACTTGGGCTACGAAATTTGGGTCGCCCCCGAATACCAACGCCGCTTGTACGAGAGCATCATGCAAGCGGGCAAAGATTTGGGGCTAAAAAACTTTGGCATGCGCGCACTTTTGTGTCTGCGTTTGGAGAAAAACTTCGGCACCTGGTTCCGCGAATTCCGCCCCATCTACGGGCCGTTTGAGGCCGGTTTGGAGCGCTTTGTCAAACTCGACAAGCACGAGTTCATCGGCAAAGCCGCCGCCATCAAGGAAAAGCAAGAAGGCCCGAAAAAGACGCGCGTGTTTATGGTGGTGGACGCCACTGACTGTGACGTTATGGGCGACGAACCCATCTGGGTGGATGGCAAGGTGGTCGGCTGGGTGACCTCGGGAGGATTCGGTCACTATGTCAACCAGTCATTGGCGCAGGGGTATATCCCGACCGAACTGGTCAAACCCGACATGACTCTGGAGATTGAAATTCTGGGCGAACGCCGCACTGCGCATCTGCAGATGGACCCGCCGTTCGATCCCGAAGCCAAACGCATGAGGATGTAAGTCACATGGCGCAAAGCTTGGTCGAGCGCACCGGAGAGCGCTACTCCATCTGGTCACTGCTCAAGCACGCCATGGGCGGCCACAAAAGCTGGGAGCGTGCCTGGCGAGATCCCCAGCCGAAGAAAAGTTACGACGTAATCATCGTCGGGGCGGGCGGACACGGGCTGGCCACGGCATATTACCTGGCGAAGAATCACGGCATCAAAAACATAGCGATTCTCGAAAAAGGCCATGTCGGCTCAGGCAACGTGGGGCGCAACACAACAATAGTGCGCTCGAACTACATGATGCAGGAGAACACGCCGTTTTATGAGCACAGCATGGAACTGTGGCGCGGCATGTCGGAAGACCTGAACTACAACGTGATGTTTTCACCGCGTGGCTATTTGTTCGCCGCGTGCTCGCAGGCTTCGCTGGATGGTCTGGTGCGGCGCGCCAACATCATGCGTCTCAACGGCATCCGCTCGGAAATCCTGACGCGCGAAGAGATGATGAAAGAAGCCGCCTATCTGGACTACTCGGACCAGGCGCGCTTTCCCATCTATGGCGGCATGTTGCAACCCGATGCCGGCACCGCCCGCCACGATGCGGTGGCCTGGGGATATGCCCGTGCCGCCGACCAGATGGGCGTGGACATCATCCAGAACTGCGAAGTGCTGGACTACATCTGGTCGGGTGAGCGCATTGTTGGCGTCAAAACCACCCGTGGCGATATTGGTGCGGGCAAGGTGGGCATTGCAGTGGCCGGCCACACTTCGGTGCTGGCGCAAAAGGCCGGGCTTTCGCTGCCGATTGAGAGCCATGTTCTGCAGGCCTTTGTCAGCGAGTCGATCAAACCGGTCGTGAACCATGTGGTGGTCTGGAGTGCGACCTATTTTTATGTCTCGCAGTCTGACAAAGGCGGTTTGGTGTTCGGCGGCCATATTGATCGTTACAACTCCTATGCGCAACGCGGCAACCTCGCCAATGTGGGCGAAACCATGCAGGGCTTGGTGAGTCTGGTGCCTTTTGCATCGCGCCTGCGGCTGCTGCGCAGTTGGGGCGGCATCATGGACATGACTCCGGACGGAAGTCCCATCATCACCACCACGCCGGTACCGGGCCTCTACCTCAACGGTGGCTGGTGCTATGGCGGCTTCAAGGCGACACCGGCCTCAGGCTGGTGCTTTGCACACACGATTGCCAATGATGCACCGCATCCCTATAACGCAGGGTTCACGATGGACCGTTTTGCGAAGGGGCGGTCTATCGATGAGGCGGGGTATGGGCCTTACAACCACTTGCAGTGACGCCATGGTTGGTTTGCCCCCCATCCCCCAGCCCCTCACCCCCGCCGGGGTAAGGGGGGCTTTTAACAGCCGATTTTGTTACTTCCTGCCGGCTACGGAGAAACCGCAGAGAGGTTGCGGTACGCCCCTTCACTCGCCGATTGATGTGCGCTGCGCTCGTAGTCAATGGCTGCCCGATGTTCGCGCCAGCGAACGAGCCCCCGAGCCAACGCAACGCGCGACACCCACGCCATTGGAGC
>CAIOLZ010000107.1 GCA_903859265.1 uncultured beta proteobacterium | reverse complement strand
GGCAGAAGACAGCTTGCGCACCGCACTGGCGCGTGCGGAGCAAAGCTCCGGTTTTCGCAATCCACTGGCGGCGATGCTCAGCGCGACGCTGGCGGCGGTACTCTGGGATCGCAACAAACTGAATGAAATAGCCCCAACACTGGCCAACCGGATGGATGTCATAGACCACCATACTGCGGCAGACGCCATCATGGGTGGACATATCGCATTGGCACGCCTGGCTGCCACCAGCAACGACCCTGGGCGTGCGTTTGACATTCTGGACAAATTGCTGACACTAGGTGAGAGCCGGGACCTGCAGCGCCTGTGTCTGGCCAGTCTGGCGGAACAAATGCGTCTGCACGCACTGGCCAATCGGCGCGACGCTTGTATGGCGCTGGCGCTATCGATGGACACTGCAGCCAACAAGCTTTTACGCGAGGGCGCAGGGCTGCTGCAACCCCTGGTTCGCATTCAGTTGGCCATGGCTCGCTCGCATTTGTTTGCGGTTTTGCAGCAATGGGGCAAGGTGCTGTCCGAGGTGGAAGGCATACTGTCCACGGTGGAAGGCCTGCGACGGGGCAAGGACCGCATCCAACTGCAGTTGCTCAAAGCCCTGGCCCAAAAGCGCAGCGGCCAAGACGCGGAGGCCTTGCTGGCTGAAGCATTGAGCATGGCCAGCATGCTCGGTCTGGAACGCATTCTGCCGGACACCCACCCGGATCTGGAGGGCTGGGTGCGTCAAGTGCAGGCTCCCGCTGTTGGCCATGCGGCTACCGCGCCGCTGGCAATAGCTACTGTTGCCCAGTCAGCAGCGCCCACCAAACCCACCAACGCAAGCGCACAGTCGTATGCGCTGCTGACGCCAAAAGAGCGCGATGTGTTGCGACTGCTGGCACGCAATATGTCGAACAAAGAAATTGCGCTGGCCATGGAGATTGGTGGCGAGACGGTGAAGTGGCACCTGAAAAATCTGTTTGATAAGCTGGATGCCGCCAATCGCAAACACCTGCTGCACCGGGCCCAGATGCTCGGTCTGCTCGACCCCTCCCGCTGATTGCTGACGTCGCCCCCCCCTGCATGGGGGGTAGGCACATGCCCGCTTCATCCTAAATTCTTGCTCTTGCATGCCAGCGCCGCATACCGCGCTGGAACACCAAAATAGCAGGAGATAGCACGATGGCAATCATTGACTTTTTTGATCGCGGCTGGCGCGTCAACCCCCAGGGCACCGCCTACATCCAGGACGAACGGCACTACGGCTTTCAGGAGGTGGGCGAGCTGTCGGTACGCATTGCCAATGCCCTGCTGGCCGCCGGCCTGCCCCAGGAAGGCAAGGGCGCGGTCTGGGCTGCCAACGACGTCACCGCCTGGACCTGCGTGCTGGGCCTGTGGCGCGCCAACCTCTGCTGGATTCCGGTGGGCGCGCGCAATGCAGCGGAAGAAAACCTGCAGTTGCTGCAAGCCTTTGACTGCGAAATTCTGTTTTTCCAAAAGGAATTTGAAACGCTGATCGCCGGCTTTCAAGCGCGCCTGCCGCAGATTAAGCACTGGATTTGTATCGACGGCGTGGCCGCCTCCATGCCCCTGGCGCTGGCCCTGCAGGACTGGATTCGCGACCAGCCGCTGACCCGCCCGGAGCTGGCGGTGGACCTGGACGACGTGATCGCCCTGTCTCCCACGGGCGGCACCACCGGCGCGCCCAAGGGGGTGATGAACACCCACCGCAG
>CAIOLZ010000106.1 GCA_903859265.1 uncultured beta proteobacterium | reverse complement strand
GAGACGGTCCAGTCCTTGTTGATGGCGCCCTCAATGCCACCGACAAGTTGCAAGCGCGTGCTGCCCTGGGCCACATTGGCCACCACGTCGCCCTGGGTGGGCGAGGGCAGGCGCACGCTGGTGCCCGAGCCCAGCTCGTTAACCAGACTCGGCGTAATCCAGGCTACGAGCTTGTTCTGCTCGGTGCCCAACTGCTTGGCAAAGCGCAGGCCCAAGCGGATGAGTGTGCTGTCGGCGCCATCAAAGTGCACCGCGCTGGCGACGTCGGCGGCGTCGTCAAACTGCTGGTGCTGCCAGCTCAACTGCGCTTGCGGCTCAACCTGCCAGTTGTTGCCCAAATCGCTGCGCTTGCCCGCCTCAAACGACAGCGCATAGCTGTTGCCGGTGCTGCCCAAAGTGATGGCGTTGACCGAGCTGGTGTTCATGTGCTGCTGGGCCAGCTGGAACACCGAATCGGTGTACCAGCCAGAGGTGCTTCGCGTAGTGGCGTAGGCGCCCAGTGCATAGTGGTCCATGCCGATGGTGCCTGCGCTGCCCAGATTGCCCTGGCTGGTGACGTTATCCACCGTATCGTTGCTGCTGCCGATGGCGCCATAGACACCGGCGCGGGCGCGCACACCGTCCATGGGCTTGCATTGGTACAAGTCGCTGCCGATTTGCACAAGGTTCAGGTCGCCCTGGCTCTTGGGGCCCTGGCCTTGCAGGCCCATCGAGGAACCCGCGTACGCGTGTTGCTGGCCGACCACGCGGCTCCAGAACTCGCGGTGGGCCGATTGGGCGGATTGTTCTGCATTGCCTGAAGTCACATCGCCCGAAGCGCCATAGCCCATGGATTCTCGATCCCCCTCGCGCTCATAGAGCGAACCGATGCTGGCATTGGCCCAGTCCATGGCCAGGCGCGGTGCGTTGGCGTACAGGCTCACCTCGGCACGGTAGTAAGGCTGCGAGCGCAAGAACCAGTCGTTGCCGGCGGTGGAGCCGTCGCTGCCGTCATTGCCGCCTCGGAACAGGTCGTATTCATAGGCTCCAGCGAGAACCCGTTGGTTGGCCAGACCAAAAGCGTCTGCAGTGGTGGTTGCGCCATGGATGGTGTGCACCACATTGATACCGTTGCCCGTGGTCTGGTCGCCCAGGCCACCAGCGTTTTGCACTGCCAGGGTGGTGTGGCCAGACGCTGCGCCACCGTCGATGACGATTTTGTCAGTCACGCTGTTGTTGCCGCCCAAGGCACTGTAGAGGCTGATGGTGCCGCCCTGGCCCACGAGGTTCTGGGCGGTGAGCACCCGGCCCTGGGTGAAGGTGGCGCCGGGGTTGGCCATGGCAACGGTGCCGGCCAGCGTGAGCGTGCCCAGGCTGGAGTTGCCCGTCATGTTCCAGCGGCTGGCTGAGTCAATCGTGACATCGGTCGGGTCAATCGTGCCGGTCAGTTGGGCGCCTTTTACCAAGCTCAGCGACGTGCCGCTTTGGCCCACGATGTTGCTGGTGAGTTGCGCACCGCCCTGGCTGCCGTCGAGCACCAACGCACCGGCTTGCAGTTGGGTCTCGCCGGTGTAAGCGGGGTTGCCCGAGAGCGTAAGAGTGCCTGCGCCTTGCTTGACCAGGCTACCCGTGCTGGCGTCAAAGTCACCGGCAAATGTACCGTTCTGGGTTTCATTGACGGTCAGCGTCTTACCGGCCAGCACAATCTCACCGCCGGAACCGCTGAGGTTGTTGATAGTGCGGTTGCCGGTGGCTTGGCTGACATCCAGCTGGCCGCCATTGACCACCACAGCAGAACTGGTGGAGATGTCACCCGCACCCAGCAATTGCAAGACCCCACCGTTGACCTTGGTGGCCCCGGTGTAGGTGTTGAGCGCCGAGAGTTGGAGCAAACCGTCACCGTTCTTGGTGAGGGTGGTCCCATCCCAGCCAGTGAAGGCGCTCGCGCTTTGGTTGCTCAGAGGGGTATCCACCTCAAAGGCTGTGCCTGCAACCATGGTGAAGCTGCCGGTGCGGGTGGCGTCGCGTGTGGTAGTCCAGGCCAGGTCAAAGCCGAGTTCGTAGTTCTTGCCGGCATTGGTGATAAAGCCATAGGAGTCTAGGTAGTCGAGGTTGCTGTTGGCAATAAAACCACCGTCTGCGCTGTTGACGTTGGTGAAGTTATTGCTGATGGTGCCCGCGCCGGTGATGGCCATCAAGGTGTAGCGGGCGCCGCTGGTAATCGCGCTGGCCTTGACCGGTTGGGGGCCTGCGTTAAAGCCGGCAATGGTGAGCGCACCGTCGAGCACGGCGGCGTTGGCCTGAATGTCCGGGCTGGCGCCAAGAATGGCGTACAGGTTGCTGCCGGCCTGTTGGGTCAGGGTGCCCCCTACGACAACACGGGTGGGCAGGGCGCCGATAGCGAGGGTTGCACCGTTTTCGGTGGTGACGTTGCCAGTCGCGGTAAAGATTCCGTTCTGGCCGAATGTCAGCGTGCCTTGCTGGATATCAACATTGTTAAAGGTATTGCCCGTGCCCGAGAGGATCTGGTTGAGGCTGCCGGTTTTGATGAGGTTGCTGGTGGCGCTGTTGGTGAAACTGCCTACGTAAAAGGCGTTGTCAACCAGGCTGCCGTCGTTGCTGGCGTTGTTGGCGCCAATCACCAGGTTGTGCCCCCCCAGATTGATGGTGGCGTCAACCATGCCGTCGATGGAGCCGATGTTGACATCGGACGTGGCCGCCGAGGCATCAAAGGTGGACGCGCCATTGAGCATGAGCCGGGAGCCCGTGGTGTTGGCATTGCCGGTGAGGGTTATCAGACTGCTGCCAGAACCGCTAAAGTTCGAGGCGTAGATGCCGGTGCCGCCCGTGCTGCTGCCAGCACCCAGGTGCACCACACCGCCGGAGTCGGCCCCGATGCCCCAGGTGTTTGCGCCGGCGGTCATGCCCGTGTCGAGGCTGGTGTTGTTCAAATTGATGGTGCCGCCGCTGGCTGCGTTGAGCACTGCAGAGCCACTGCCGAGGACGGTGGTATTTGTTGCCAGGATATTGTTGGCAGTGCCGTCAAACGTTTTGGTTGCGCCATTGGCGACGGAGATCGCATGCGCACCGTCCCCGCGGGTGACAATCTGGCCGCCGTTCAAATCCACGGTCGAACCAGCGCCATCGATGAGCACACCGGAAGCGCCGGTGCCGCTGGTAACCACGATCAACGCGTTATCGGTGTGAATTTTGCCGCCTGCGCTCGCTGCTAAGCCAGCCGAGGAATCGCCGTTGGTGGACACAAAATTCCGACTGCCCGTCAGGTTAATCAGAGTTCCTGCCCCAGTGGCCAATATCCCGTTGGATGCATCGCCCCAGGTGTAAATGGATGCTGCACCGGTGACGTTTGCCAGCCCACCACCGTAGGCCCTCAGGCCCGCGGAACCCTGGCCGTAGGTGTTCACAGCGGTACCGTTCACTGTCACAAGGCCCGGCACACTGTAAGCCCCGTTGTAGCTACTCACGCCATTGGCACCGGATCCGGATGTGGTCACCGTACCGCCTTGCAAGGTGACTTGACCATTTATGGAAAAGACGCCGTCGGATGCAGCTCCCTGGGTAATTATGTTGCTGTACGTCACGGTCGCCACAGCCTGGTTCACGGCGAACACGGCACGGCTGTTGGAGCCGACGGTCCGGACGTTGCTGCTTATCACATTGAGTGCTGCACCCGTGCCGTTGGCGGTTGCACCGGCGATTCCGTCGCCGAGGGCAAGGATGGAAGATCGGTCGCTAAGTGTGATGGTTGAATTGTTGCCGGAATACACGCCATTGGAGTTTGTGCTGTCTGTTGTAACGCTGCTGCCGCCATCGATCAACACAGTGCCACCATTGGCCAGCGCGCCCGTGCTGCCGTTACTGGCAGTGATGTAGCTGCCGTTGGTAATGTGCACAATACCGCCCCCCTGGGAACGCACGCCGTAGGAGTTGGATCCGCCGTAGTTGGATATGTCGCTATTGTTCACGGTGATGGTTCCGCCGGCACCAAAAACAGTATTGGACTGCTGACCTGTCGCGGTGATCGTGGAATTGGTCAACGTCATCGTGGATGCCGGAAAGGCGCTTCCATTGAAGTACACGCCCCTGCCCCCCAAGCCATCTGCCAGCACGGTGCTGCCATATACCGTCACGAAGCCGCCGTTGGACCAAATGCCATAGCCGCTGGTGCCGTGGGCTGTGAGAGAGCTATTGTCAACAGTCGCGGTGGCGGCGCCTGTGATGCCATTGCCCAGACTATTGACGCGCAGGGCTATGCTGTTGTCCGCATTGGCGACCAGGGTGGCGCCGCCCTGGATGGTGGCGGTGCCCAATCCATTGACAGCGATGGCGTCGGAATTGGTGGCAGCTGCACTGCCGCCATTCATGGTGAACACCCCGCCCTGTTGAACGTTCACCACGGGCAGACTGCCTGCAGAACTGGCCCAATTATTGTTATTGCTCACCATCACCGCGCCATTACCGCTGACGTTGGCGGCATAGTTGTTGTAGGACGTGATGGTGCTGTTGGATAGTGTCAGATTGGCACCGCTGTGCACGCCGACCAGTTCGGTGGTGAATACGGGGTTGTTAATGCACAGACTGTCAAGACTGCTCACCCCGCTCGCCTGGAACGGACTGTTGGTGCAGGCCGCATTAACCGCTGGGCCACCCATCAGGACGGCGAGGATAACAGCTGTGGGCCGGCTCAGCGGCGCATGCAGAGGTGCGATACGGGTCGCGCCAGAGCACCTGCAACTTTGCGTTTTGCCCTGCGATTTGGACACTTCGCTGACCGCCTGGAGGGCGCCCGTCCGGCGATTAAAAATTACTCTGTAAACCAGGTTCATGGATTCACTCCCCTGCAACACAATAAAAACCGCCGCAACCAGCCTGAATGTGGCCGATAAAAATGCTGTCAATTATTCGTTGCAGTCAATAATTAAGCAAATCGCGCAGTTTATTTGGCAGATGAAATCTTATCCTGACGGAAATTTGATCAATCCATGGGTTCTCGCGGAACGCGATCCATTTGCACAGAAACGGACGTCGGCGCGAGGTATCGATCAGGCACCCGCCGTGGTCAACACGGGTTGCCCCAAGCCACGCAGAATATCCCGCACCATTTGCGCGCGGTCTTTGGCTTCCGGCAGTTCGCGCTCGATACGCAGCTTCTCGTTTCCGGCCAGCTTGATGTGCTTGTTCTTCTGGATCAGCGCGATGATCTTCATCGGATCAATCGGTGGATCTTTCTTGAACGTGATGTTGATCACGCCGGGCGCCGCATCCACTTTGATGACGCCATAGGGTTTGGCGATCACACGCAGGCGGTGCACGTCGATCAGTGTCTGCGCCTGCGGTGGCAATTTGCCGAAGCGGTCCACGATTTCTTCGAGCAGCGCATCGATCTGGTCGGTGTTTTTGGCCGTTGCCAGCTTTTTATAGAAGGACAGGCGCAGGTGCACGTCGCCGCAGTAATCGTCCGGCAACAGCGCGGGCGCGTGCAGATTGATTTCCGTGGTGACATTCAGGGGGCTGAGCAGGTCCGGCTCAATGCCTGCCTTGAGGCAGCGCACAGCCTCGGACAGCATCTCGTTGTATAGCTGGAATCCGACTTCGAGCATATTGCCGCTCTGGTTTTCGCCCAGCACTTCACCCGCGCCGCGAATTTCCAGGTCGTGCATGGCCAGATAAAAACCACTGCCGAGTTCTTCCATTTGCTGGATTGCGTCGAGCCGCTGCTGGGCGTGTTTGGTCAGTCCCTCCAGATCCGGCACCATCAGGTAGGCGTAGGCCTGGTGGTGGCTGCGGCCCACCCGCCCGCGCAACTGGTGCAACTGGGCCAGGCCAAATTTGTCGGCGCGGCTCATCACGATGGTGTTGGCGGTTGGCACGTCAATGCCGGTTTCAATGATGGTGGAGCACAGCAGCAGGTTGTAGCGCTGGGCGATGAAATCGCGCATCACCGCCTCGAGCTGGCGCTCGGGCATCTGGCCGTGCGCCACCGCGATGCGGGCTTCCGGTAAAAGCTCTTCGAGTTTGGCGCGGCGGTTCTCAATGGTTTCGACTTCGTTGTGCAGAAAGTAAACCTGACCGCCACGCTTGAGTTCGCGCAGCACGGCTTCGCGAATCACGCCTGCGCCTTCTGTGCGCACAAAGGTTTTGATGGCCAGGCGCCGTTGCGGCGCGGTGGCGATCACGCTTAAGTCGCGCAGGCCTTCGAGTGCCATTCCGAGCGTACGCGGAATCGGCGTGGCCGTGAGGGTGAGCACATCGACTTCGGCGCGCAGCGCTTTCATGGCCTCTTTGTGGCGCACGCCAAAGCGGTGTTCCTCATCAATGATCAACAAACCGAGGTTCTTGAAATGGGTGTCCTGACTGAGCAGCTTGTGGGTGCCCACGACGATGTCGATAGTGCCGTCGGCCACCCCTTTGAGAGCCGCCGTAATTTCTTTGCCACTGCGAAATCGGCTCATCTCGGCCACCTTCACCGGCCATTTGGAGAAACGATCGATCAGCGTCTGGTAATGCTGCTCGGCCAGCAGCGTGGTGGGGGCCAGAAAGGCGACCTGCTTGCCGCCTGTGATGGCGATGAATGCGGCGCGCAAGGCCACTTCGGTTTTGCCAAAACCCACATCACCGCAGACCAGCCGGTCCATGGGGCGCGGGCTGATCATGTCCTGGATGACGGCGTGAATGGCAGCCTTCTGGTCGGCGGTTTCTTCAAAGCCGAAGTCGTTGGCAAAGGTTTCGTAATCGGTCGGCGAGTAGCGAAAGGCATGGCCTTCGCGTGCTGCGCGGCGGGCGTAGATGTTGAGGAGTTCGGCTGCACTGTCGCGCACCTGCTCGGCGGCGCGGCGCTTGGCTTTTTCCCACTGGCCGCTGCCGAGTTTGTGCAGGGGTGCTTCGTCCGCGCTGACGCCGGTATAGCGGCTGATGAGTTGCAGCTGGCTGACCGGCACATAGAGCGTGGCTTTGTCGGCGTATTCCAGATGCAGGAATTCCTGCAATTCGGGCGCGCCATGAGCATCCTTGTTGCCGAGATCCAGGTTCACGAGTCCTTTGTAGCGCCCAATCCCGTGGGCCGAATGCACTACCGGGTCGCCCAGCGTCAGTTCGGACAGGTCCTTGATGAGCGCTTCAACATCGCTGACTTGCTCCTGCTTTTTGCGCCGCCGTGTGGTCGGACCCGCGGCAAACAGCTCGGTCTCGGTAATCAGGTCGATGCCGGCTTCCAGCCAGGAGAATCCGCTGGTCAGCGCAGCAGTGGCGATGCCCCATTTCTCTTTGCTGGTCTGGAAGTCAAGCAGTGAATCGAAGCTGGGCGGGTTGATCTGCGACGCTCGCAAGAAATCCAGCAAACTCTCGCGGCGTCCGTCGCTCTCAGCCAGCACCAGAATGCGCTGCGCCGTGTTGTGGGAATGCGCTTTAAGCCTAAATAAGGGGTCTTCGGTGCCACGCACCGCGGCCAATAACGGTAGCGCGGCAATTTCCCGGTAGGGTTGTTCCTGTGCGGCGGTCTGCTCTGCGCTAGCAGGCCGGATGGCCAATTGGGCATAGCCATTGGCCAGTGTGTAGAACTGCTCGGTTCCTAAAAACAGGGCCTCAGGCGGCAGCGCAGGACGCTCCGGGTCGCCTTGCACGAGGCGGTAGCGGTCTTTGGTGTCCTGCCAGAAGCGCTGAAACGCACTTTCCAGATCACCATGCAGCACCACGGTTGCATCGGGCCCGAGATAATCAAAAACAGTGGCGGTCTTGTCAAAAAACAGCGGCAAATAGTATTCGATGCCGGCGGTAGCCACGCCATTGCCGATGTCCTTGTAGATGCGGCTTTTGGTCGGATCCCCATCGAGCAGTTCGCGCCATCGGCTGCGAAATTTGGCGCGCGCATCGTCGTCCATCGGAAACTCGCGCCCCGGCAGCAGCCTTATCTCGG
>CAIOLZ010000105.1 GCA_903859265.1 uncultured beta proteobacterium | reverse complement strand
TTGCACTTGCCGCAGCGCAGGCAGTCTTTGACCGAATCGGCAATCGCGCCAATGTCGCTCTGCTGCATGATGATGGACTCGTGGCCCATCAATCCAAACGAAGGCGTGTAGGCGTTGGTGAGGTCCGCAAATAAAGGGCTGCCCGGCGACGAAGCGGTGTCGCTCGGCTGGCGCAACAACTTGCCTTTGTTGAAGCGCCCCTCAGGGTCGATTCGGGCTTTGTAATCGGTAAAGGGTTGCAGCTCGGCGTCGCTCAAAAACTCCAGCTTGGTAATACCAATGCCGTGCTCGCCGGAGATCACGCCGTCGAGCGAACGGGCCAGCGCCATGATGCGTTTGACGGCGCCGTGGGCGGCTTGCAGCATGTCGTAGTCGTCGCTGTTGACCGGAATGTTAGTGTGCACATTGCCGTCACCGGCATGCATGTGCAAGGCAATCCAGACGCGGCCTTTGAGCACCCGCTTATGGATCGCGACACACTCGGCCACGATCGCGTTGAACGCGCCGCCGGTAAATATGTCCTGCAAGGGTTCACGTAACTGCGTCTTCCAGCTCGCCCGCAGGCTGTGGTCCTGCAACTGCGCGAATAACGTCTCCACCGCATCGAGCCAGCCTTGCCACTGTGCGCGCACGCCCTGCACCAAGGTCACCGCCTGCGATACACGTTCCTCCATCAGCTCGGGCGAGGGCACGTCGATTGCGTCATCGGCCTTGCCCATGGGCAAGTTGCCCTGGCGCAAAAAGTCGAGCAGAGCATCGCACAAGGACAGCTTGTTGCGCAGGCTCAGTTCGATATTGATGCGCTCAATGCCGTCGGTGTATTCGGCCATGCGCGGCAGCGGGATGACCACGTCTTCGTTGATCTTGAACGCGTTGGTGTGCTTGCTGATCGCCGCGGTTTTTTTGCGGTCCAGCCAGAATTTTTTGCGCGCCTGCGGGCTGATGGCGATAAAGCCTTCGCCGCCCCGTGAATTCGCAATACGCACCACCTCGGAGGTGGCGCGGGCCACGGCGTCGGCGTCGTCACCGGCGATGTCGCCAAACAAAGCCATCTTGGGCAATCCGCCGCGCTTGCTCTTGGTAGCGTAGCCGACCGCCTTCAGATAGCGGTCATCGAGATGCTCCAGACCGGCGAGCAACACGCCGGAGCGCTTTTGCTCGGCAAACATGAAATCCTTGATTTCCACAATGCTGGGCACCGCGTCGCGCGCATCGCCAAAAAATTCCAGCACTACGGTGCGGGTGTGCTCGGGCATGCGGTGTACCACCCAGCGGGCGCTGGTAATGAGGCCGTCGCAGCCTTCCTTCTGGATGCCGGGCAGGCCACTCAAAAATTTGTCGGTAACGTCCTTGCCCAGACCCTCTTTGCGAAAGGTTTTGCCGGGAATGTCCAGGCGTTCGGTGCGTATCGGGGTCTTGCCGTCGGCCTTGAAATAGGCCAGCTCAAAACTGGCGACTTCAACATCGTGGATCTTGCCCATGTTGTGGCCGATGCGCGTGACTTCGAGCCATTCGGCCTGCGGCGTGACCATGCGCCAGCTCGCCAGGTTGTCCAGCGCGGTGCCCCACAAAACGGCTTTTTTGCCGCCCGCATTCATCGCAATATTGCCGCCAATGCAAGAGGCTTCCGCAGACGTGGGGTCCACTGCAAAGACAAAGCCCGCACGCTCCGCAGCGTCGGCTACGCGCTGGGTGACCACGCCCGCTTCACTCCAGACGGTGGCTACATCGCGGTCCATGCCCGGCAGGCGCTTCATTTGCACCTCGGTCATGGCTTCGAGCTTTTCGGTATTGATGACGGCGCTTTTCCAGGTCAGCGGGATGGCACCGCCGGTATAGCCCGTGCCGCCGCCGCGCGGAATGATGGTCAGACCCAGATCGATGCAGCCCTTGACCAGACCGGCCATTTCCTCTTCCGAGTCGGGCGTCAGGACCACAAAGGGGTATTCCACGCGCCAGTCGGTGGCGTCAGTGACATGGCTGACACGCGAGAGAGCATCAAACTTGACGTTGTCTTTGGCCGTGAGCCGGTTGAGTACCTTTTGCGTCTTGCGGCGCAATGCCGCAACGTCTTCAAAAGCAGCGTTGAAAGACTGAACGGTTTTGCCGGCAGCTACCAGCAGCGCGCCGACCATGGCATCGCGCTCGGGGTCTGCATCAGGCGTGCGGCGCTTTTCGACTTCGCTCAAGCGGTGGTGCAGTGCCTCGACCAGTTGCGCGCGCCTGCGCGGGTTGTCGAGCAAGTCATCTTGCAAATAGGGGTTGCGCTGCACCACCCAGATATCGCCCAGCACCTCGTACAACATGCGGGCCGAACGACCCGTGCGCCGCTCGTCCCGCAACAGGTTCAGCGTTTCCCAGGCCGTCTCGCCCAGCAGGCGGATCACAATTTCACGGTCGGAAAACGAGGTGTAGTTGTAGGGAATTTCGCGAATGCGCTCGCTGGCGCTCGCTGCCGCATCAGCAGCCAAAAGTTGGGTCAGTGGAGTGGGAGCGTTCATCACGTTCGGTGGGTTACCGCCGATGGGCGACCGGCGGCAGGCAATGTTACCGCAGCGCAGCAAAAACCCGTAGAAACCGCTATTGCAGCCCGGTCGGGCCTTCTGTGATACTCAATTGAAACAAAAATGACTTATTTCAAACCTAGCATCGGCAGAACTTACAGCAGGAACGCACCATGACCTTCAAACCAACCTTTTTCGCAGCCGCTTTGGCCCTGGCAGCTTTCTCGGGCGGCGCCCAGGCGCAGACCGAAATTCAATGGTGGCATTCGATGGACGGTGCCCTGAACGATTGGGTCAATGACCTGGCCAAAGATTACAACGCGAGCCAAAGCGAATTCAAAATAGTACCGACCTACAAGGGCGAGTACGACCAGTCCGTGGCTGCGGGCATTGCTGCTTACCGCGCCAACAATGCGCCCGACATCCTGCAGGTGTTCGAAGTGGGCACGGCCACCATGATGTACTCCAAAGGCGCCATCAAGCCTGTCGGCGAGGTCATGAAAGAAGGTGGCGTCAAGTTTGACCCCAAAGCCTTTATCCCCGCGGTTGCCGGTTACTACACCGCACCCAATGGGCAGATGATGTCCATGCCGTTCAACAGCTCCACCACAGTGTTCTACTACAACAAGGACGCTTTCAAGGCCGCGGGGATGGACCCCGAAAAAGCACCGGTTTCGTGGCCCGACGTGGTGTCTGCAGCCGCCAAACTCAAAGCCAACGGCAGCACCTGTCCCTTCACCAGCTCCTGGGTGACCTGGGCGCAGCTGGAGAGCTTTTCCGCCTGGCACAACGTGAACTACGCCAGCAAGAACAACGGCTTTGGAGGCCTGGACGCACGCCTGGAATTCAACTCACCGCTGCATATTCGCCACTTTGAGAATCTTGCCAATATGGCCAAGCAGGGCCTGTTTGTTTACAAGGGCCGCGCAGGCAAGGCGCTGTCCTCGTTTGTATCCGGCGAATGCGCGATGTTTGTGGGCTCGTCCGGCAGTTACGCGGGCGTGAAGCGGGATGCCAAATTCCAGTTCGCAGAATCCACCCTGCCCTACTACCCCGATGTACCCGGAGCACCGCAAAACACCATCATCGGCGGTGCCAGCCTGTGGGTGATGTCCGGCAAGCCCGCCAGCCATTACAAGGGCGTTGCCAGCTTCTTCAACTATCTGTCGAGCCCGCAAGTACAGGCCGCCAGCCACCAGCGCACCGGTTACCTGCCCATCACGATGGCGGCATTTGAACTGACCGAAAAATCAGGTTTCTACAAAAAGAACCCGGGCACCGAAGTTGCGGTG
>CAIOLZ010000104.1 GCA_903859265.1 uncultured beta proteobacterium | reverse complement strand
GCCTCACCAGGGTGCACCCGCAGCAGGTCTCCCGGAACCAGTCGGCGCGCAGCAACGCGCTCAAAGCGTCCCGACGGGGTGCATCGCTCAACGCTGTCGGGCAAGCGGTTCATCAAGGATTCGAGTGCGCCAGCCGTGCGGTCGCGCATGCGCAGCTCCAGCCAGCGCCCGGTCAGCAGAAAGAAAACGAACATGGTCAGCGAGTCAAAATACACCTCGTGCCCAAACATCCCTGCCGGCTCGAAAGTCCCGGCCGAGCTAACGGCAAAGGTGATCAGGATGCCGAGGGAAACCGGCAAATCCATACTGATACGCGCGTGACCAAGGTCGCGCCAGGCATTCCTGAAAAACGGCCCACAGGAAAACAGAATAACCGGCAGGGACAAAACCCACGAGGCCCAGCGCAGCAATTGCTCCATTTCCGGGGTGAGGTCGCCTGGGTGTGCCGTGTAGGCCGGATAGGCGTACATCATGACCTGCATCATGCAAAGACCCGCAACCATCCAGCGCCACAGCGCCTTGCGGGTTTCGATGCGGCGCCGGTCCTTGGCAAAAACGTCGTTGGCAGGCGTTGCCCGGTAGCCCGCCTTTTGCAAGGCCTGCATCCAGGTCGATGGCACCAGTTCCGCCGCATTCCAGACCACACGCGCACGCTGGCTCGCCGCGCTGACGCTGGCGCTTTGCACGCCAGAAACCCCCGTCAGGGCATCTTCGACCGCGAGCGAACAGGCGGCGCAATGCATGCCCTCAACCACGATGCTGGACTCCCAAAAGTCGGGGCCGGCAGCGCTTTTTCGGCTGAATGCCGTCCATTCCAACGGGTCGTCCAACAGCGCAAGCAAATCCTGGTCGTGTGGCTTGACGGCCTCAGGCCCTAGCCTGAATGGAGAATCAACGGCAACGGTCAACATGGTGCGAAGTGTGCATTCGTCAAGGTCTTGAAAGCTTGATTCAGATCAAGTTGAAGCCACAATGCAAGCGTAACCTGAGTCCCTCAACACGACAAGGACCCCTGCCATGTACCACCGCATTCTGGTTGCCACCGATGGAAGTGAACTTTCACAAAAAACAGTCGCCAGCGCCATTGCGCTGGCTGGTGTGTGCGGCGCAGAACTGGTCGCGGTCACCGTGGTTCCCTACTACACCCAGAACTATTTCGAAGGCGGCAACGTGATCGCCGCCATCGACATCGAACGTATTGAACAGCAATGGGAAACCAACGCACAGACCGTGGTCGATGCCGTCAAAAAAACAGGCGAAGAAAAAGGTGTGCCTACGCTGGCACTGGTCGTCAAATCCGACGCGGTCTCGGATGCGCTGCTGGCGACAGCCACAGAGCAAAAATGTGACCTCATTGTGATGGCTTCGCACGGCCGCCGCGGTATCGCCCGATTGCTGCTGGGGAGTGAAACCCATCACGTGCTGACACACGCCACCGTCCCGGTACTGGTGCTTAAATAAGCGTGCTAAAGGCGGTAAATCCGGTCATTGCGTCACCGCCGGGCGATGTCAGCGGGTCTTCCTGAAAGCGTTCCCTGATTTCCAGAATATCTTCCCAGGCGTTCAGAAAAGCAGTGATACAGGCCGGGTCAAAGTGGGTGCCAGAGCCGGCGTTCAAAAAATCAACCGCCCGCTCGATGCTCCAGGCTTTTTTGTAGGGGCGCTCAGAGGTCAGCGCGTCAAACACGTCGGCAACGGCCACGATGCGGCTGAAGATCGGAATTTCCGCGCCTTTGAGTCCTTGCGGATAACCGCTTCCATCAAACTTTTCGTGGTGTCCGCGGGCAATTTCAGCCCCCGCCTGCAGAACGCGGGAAGAACTGCCCTTGAGCAACTCGTATCCGAAAACGGCGTGCTGCTTCATGATTTCAAACTCCGCCTCGTCCAGCCGGCCGGGCTTCAACAATATTTTGTCGGCAATGCCCACCTTGCCAATATCGTGCATGGGCGCGGCTTCGAGCAACAGATTTTGGTCCTCCACCGACAAGCCCATTTCCCGCGCGATTACAAAAGAAAAATGCGCCATGCGCAAAATATGCGCTCCGGTTTCAGGGTCCCGGTACTCGGCCGCCTTGGACAGGCGAAACACCGTTTCACGCTCACGGTCGATGACTTCTTTCGTGGCTTTTCGCACTTCTCCTGCCAGCCAGGAGGCATGGTCGGCCAGATTTTTCCGCGCCTGATTCAGGGTCAACATGTTTTTGGCACGTGCCAGAAACTCCACTTTATCGACCGGTTTGGTCAGAAAGTCGTTGGCGCCCAAATCGAGAGCGCGGTAGCGAATCTGCTTTTGGTCGTTGGCGGTGATCATCAACACCGGCACCATTTTGTTGGCCGGCATTTCACGCATCAGACGAATGAACTCCAGACCGTCAAGGTTGGGCATCATGTAGTCCAGAATGACCAGATCAGGGACGTGGTGCTGCGCCCACTCCAATGCAAGACGCGAATCGGAGAAATTGTGAGGCTCGCAGTCATCGAGCTTCTTGACCAACGCTCCGAAAAGTATGAGGTTGACTTCGGTGTCATCAATGATCAGTACTTGCTGTGCCACTATTTTCCGCCCTTTAGAAGTACGCCCATTGACTGCATCTTAGCCATTTTCAGACGCCAGACGACAGCGATAACTCAATCGCCTCCAGCAAGTTTTGCACCGCTGCAAAACAGGGCTCCACCCACATCGCAGCGCCAACCGCATCGCCTTTACCTGCCAAATTTTCAATGCGCGCCGCCAGCGCGCTGGCCGGTCCAGCCCCGAACATGGCTGTGGTGCCTTTGAGTGCATGCGCAGTATGCAGCAAGGTTTGCAAATCGTCGGTGCGCAGCGCCGTGCGAATTTTCTCGGCGTCAACAGGCCATTGGTCCACGAAGGCCTGGGCAATAATTCCGAGAACCTCCTGGTCCATTTGGCGCAGCGCTTGCAAATAGTCAAATGGGGCCACCTTTTCGCCCAACCCAGGCGGCAGGGAAACAGGCGGCGATGCCGGCGGTTTGGCAGATTCCTGGTGCCCCGCGTAACGCTGCAAAATCTCTTGCAACTCGGCGGCGTTAATCGGCTTTGAAAGGTAATCGTTCATGCCCACCGCCAGGCAGCGGTCACGGTCAGCCTCCATGGCATTGGCAGTCATTGCAATGATGGGAACGGGGCGTTTTGCCCGCTGCTGCTCGCGCTCGCGAATGTGCCGGGTCGCCTCCAGGCCATCCATGACGGGCATGAGCATGTCCATCAGAACAACGTGAAAGTGCGTGTTCTCGATGGCTTGCAGCGCCACTTTCCCGTTGGCAGCCACCGTGACACGATGACCCCAGCGTTCCAGCAAGGCGATGGCCAGCTTCTGGTTGATCGCATGATCTTCCACAAGCAACACATCGAGCTGCGCATGGTGCTGGGCCACGACTCCAAGGGCCGTAATGGGTGGCGCAACAGTTGACGCCATCGTGACGTCGAGTTGCAATGCCCTGGCCAGCATTTGCACCAGTTCCTCACGCGATACAGGCTTGGAAGCATAAGCACCAATACCCATCTGCTGGGCCCGCTGCGCATCACCCTTGAGGCCAGAGCTCGACAGCATCACCAGGGGCGTATGCACGTAGAGCGGCAACAATCGAATTTTTTCAGCCAGCACAAAACCGTCCATGACAGGCATCTGCGCGTCCAGCACTACCAGGTCGAACGCAGCGACCTCCTTAGACCCAGACAGCATATCCAGCGCGACTTGCCCCGATTGGGCCAATTGCACATGCACACCCCCAACCTGCAGGGCGCGTCCCAGCACCATGCGATTGACTTCGTTGTCATCCACCACCAGCACGCGTAACCCCTGAAACCGTGCAAGTGATTGACCCACCTGGGCCTGAGAGTGATTAAGCCCGACCTGTATCGTGAAATGAAACGTGCTGCCTTTGCCGCTGGTGCTTTCCACCCAGATATTGCCACCCAGGGCCTCCACCAGACGGGCGCTGATCGTCAGACCCAATCCGGTTCCCCCAAACTTTCGGGTGGTCGAACTATCCGCCTGAGAAAAAGCCTCAAAGATGCTGCCCAACTTGTCATCTGCAATACCGATACCCGAATCGCTGACCGCCATGTGCAACAACGCGATGCCGTTCTCAATGGACTGAACCTGCACCCTCAGGACAACTTCGCCTATGGAGGTAAATTTGATGGCGTTGCCGATGAGATTCACCAGAATTTGCCGCAAGCGCCCGGGATCGCCGACCACGGAAAGCGGCACGTTTGGAGCAATATCGCTCACCAGTTCCAGCCCTTTGTCGTGGGCACGCAAAGCGACCGCTTTGAGGGTCTCGCTGAGTGTGTGACCCAAGTCAAACGGGATTTTTTCGATCTGCAGTTTGCCCGCTTCAATTTTTGAGAAATCCAGAATGTCGTTGATCACCCGCAACAAGGCGTTGGCGGAAGACTTGATGATGCTGACGTACTCACTCTGTTCCGCATCCAGGGGGGTATCGATCAACAGGTCTGCCATGCCCATCACGCCATTCATCGGGGTACGGATTTCGTGGCTCATGTTGGCCAAAAAGTCTGACTTCGCACGGCTCGCCGCCACGGCATCATCTTTGGCCTTTTGCAACTCGACCGCAATTTCTTTGGGGCCGGTAATGTCGGTCAGATAGCCGTTCCAAACCCACTGTCCCGTGGGGAGCTCACGCGGATGGGCTTCGCCGTGCACCCAGACCGTAGCGCCGGTCACGCGGTGCAGCATCCGAAAATCAACCACCTGGGTTTCCGCGCCATTTTTGGGACGACCCAATGCGGACACAAAAATTTCAGTGTCCTGCGGATGCACCGCGCGAAGCAGTGCGCTTGCATCCTGAATAACGTCGTCCGGCTTGACCCCGCAGATGGTTTGCAGGGCCTGGCTCATAAACGTCACCGCGATCCGGTCACCCTCACCCACAAAATACTGAAACACGGCCACCGGAATATTGGCCGTGACTTCGCGCAGGCGCTCATCGGACTCTTTCAGTTCAGTGACGTCTTGCCAAATGCCCGTGAAAACATTGAATCCATCTGCACTTGGCTCGGGCTCGGGGTTGATCTCGCTGCGGATCCAGCGCACTGTGTCGTTGGGCAAACGCACCCGGTACTCGCCCATCCAGCTCACACCTTTTTCCGCTGCCTGCGCCAGACCCGCCAAAACCGCTTCCCGGTCTTCTTCCACAATCTGCCGCTTTATCAGATCGGGTTGCGCCATGACCGTGGCGCTGGTAAGCCCCAAAACGGTGTGAATCCGCG
>CAIOLZ010000103.1 GCA_903859265.1 uncultured beta proteobacterium | reverse complement strand
TGTCCACAAAGCGGGTAATTCCGTAGAAGGGGTCGGCGGTGACGTAGGCCAGATTGATCGCGGTAATGCCCTTGCCGGCGTTCATATCCGACTTGGCACCGCTGCGCCAGTGCAGGTACAGGTTCTCCAGTTCCACCACTTCAAAGGTGACCTGGATATTGATTTCAGCCAGACTTTGCTGGATGAATTCGTTCATGGGCAGCGACAACATCTGTCCGGTGCCCCCTTGCGCAATAACGACCTTGGCCTTGAGCGGATTGGCTTTGGAATAACCGGCCTGCGCCATCAAGGCGCGGGCGGCCGGCAAGTCATATCCGATCTTGAAAGTCGGCTTGCCAAACCATGGGCTGGACTCGTCCATCTGCCCCTTTGCCACCGAAGCCAGGCCGCCCATCAGCTTGACCACGGCGTCCCGGTCAATGGCCAGATTGGCAGCCTTGCGCACCCGAATGTCGGCCCAGGGCGAGCCCGGTTGGGTTGAAAAATGGTAGGGCCAAACGTGTGGGGTTACGTTTTGCACCAGCTTGAAGCCAGCGGCCTGCAATTGCGGCACCACATCGGGCGGCGGTGTTTCAATGATGTCCACTTGTCCGCTGAGCAGTGCATTGGCCCGCGTCATGGCGTCGGGAATGGGCAACAGCACGATGCGGTCGGTTTTGGCGATGCGCGTCTTGTCCCAGTAGGCAGCGTTTTTAACCAGTTCGGCGCGCTCACGGGGTACCAATTTATCCAGCTTGAACGGGCCGGTACCGGAAGGCTGCATCGCAAACTTGCTCCAGTCTTTGCCAAGCTTTTCCCATTGGGCCGGGCTGGAAATCAGGAACCACGGCAACTGATAGACAAACAGGGCATCGACGCTTTTGGTGACGATTTCCACCGTGTAGTCATCGACCTTGCGGTAACTGGCAATCGACGGAATGCGGGGGCGCACCTGCGCGCTTTGCTTGGCATCGAACTGGGGCGATTTGTCGGCCAGCACCTTGTCCAGATTCCAGATCACGGCGTCCGCCTTGAAGTCCGAGCCATCGTGAAACTTGACGCCTTTGCGCAGCGTGAAGGTCCATTTTTTGGGGTCCTGCGCATCCGCCTTCCAGGCAGTGGCCAAACCGGGCATCAACTTGCCCGGACGCGTGCCGATGTTGGCCTCCCAGGCGATCAAGGGGTCATAAATGGTGTGACCCGTAAATTGGTAGGCGCCCGCGCCCCGGTCGGGCTGGCCCGTCGTCAACGGAATGTCGGCCATGGAGATGCCATAGCGGGCGACCGTTTCCGCATGCAGTCCTGCATGCAAGCCCAGTACCAAAGAGATTGAAAGAAGCCAGCGTCGTGTCCGCCTGTCGAAAAAATTCATCGCCATCTCCACAAAGTTCGTGCACATGGTTCGCCACGATTGCATGGAACATGCCACGGGGACTGGAGCGGTCAATGTATTTTTTAAGTGCCTGTCAGCAAACAGGTTTTGTGGCGTTTGTATTTTTTAATGGCTGGCAGGGTGATGCACCGGACCGGAAAAGCCTTGTGCGGATTGCATGGAAATACGCATCAAATTGGTGCATTTCCAAAACTTGCATACATCTCCGCATACAAACTCTCACCGACAGGGCGAACTTTGCAGTCCTTCAGATAGGCCGCAAGTTTTCCGTCTTCCTGCTCGAAATGGTTGACCAGCCAGTGGTGCAGAAAGTACAACAAGTCTTCCGGGAATTCGGCTTTGTGGCCAATTCTTGAAAAACCAACTTGAAGGTCAATCAGCAGGGAGCTATGCACTTTTGCATGCGCCTCCGTTTCGGGATAGCCGGTTTCAAGCATCAGATTTTGTTCACTGATGAAGTGGAATTCAGCGAACTTCTTGACCTCGACCATGGTGCGCTGAATTAACTGCGCCGATTGCCCTGTTTTGATGGCAATGTCCAATTTTCTGCACAACAGAAACAACATGCGGTGCTGGTTATCGAGCAAGGCATTTCCAAGCACATATCGCGGGCTCCACTGGACATACATGGCCTATACCTCCTGGATCAATGAGGCTCAGGCTCTGGCCAACGAAGTATTCTTCAAGGGAATGTCCCGAACGCGTTTGCCCGTGGCGGCAAAAATGGCATTGAGCACGGCGGGCGCCGCCACTGCAATGGTGGGCTCACCGACTCCACCCCAAAATCCACCCGAAGGCATGACGATGGATTCCACGCGCGGCATCCCGGCCAGTTTGAGCACCGGGTAGTCATGAAAGTTGCTCTGCTCGATGCGACCGTTCTTGACCGTGCAGGCACCGTACAGGGCGGCGGAAAGGCCATAGGCAAATGAGCCTTCGATCTGGGCCTCAATCTGCTGCGGATTGACAGCGTGACCCGGATCGGTGGCCGCCACGATGCGGTGCACCCGGAGTTCACCGGCCTCGCTGACGGATACTTCCGCGCAAGCCGCCACGTAGCTGCCGTAACCCATGGTTTGTGCCAGTCCGCGAAATACACCCTTGGGCGCAGGCTTGTCCCAGGCGGCGCGCTGGGCGACCGCATTGAGCACGGCCAATGGCTTGGGATTGCCGGCCAGTAATTTGCGCCGCAGCGCCAGCGGATCCTGCCCTGTGGCATGGGCCAGCTCATCGATGAAGCATTCGACGTACAGCGTGTTCTGGTTGAGGTTGACGCCACGCCAAAATCCCGCCGGAACATGCGGGTTGTGAACCGCGTGGTCGATCAGCAAATGGGGGATAGCGTAGCCAAACGAGGCCTCCGGTCCCGGCGGGTTCAAGCCCTGAAAGGCCACCGGATCTTTGCCGTTTTTGATGTTTTGGGGTGCGACCGTGGCAAGAATGGACTGCCCGGAAATTCGCATGTGCAAAGCCGTCAGCTCGCCCTTTTCATCCAGTCCCGCGGTCAGCTTGCATTGCGTCACCGGGTGATAGCGACCATGGGCCATGTCTTCTTCGCGCGACCAAATCAGTTTGACCGGTGTGCCTGGCATGGTCCTGGCGACCAGCACCGCCTGCGTCACGTAATCGGTCGCACCACGCCGCCCGAAACCGCCGCCGAGGTGCAACTTGTACACCTCACATTGCTCGGCCTTCAAGCCCGAGGACTCGACCACCGCCGTGAAAGCGGCCTCTCCATTTTGGGTGGGCACCCATGCTTCACAACGCGTGGGCGTCCACAGCACGGTGGCATTCATGGTTTCCATCGTCGCGTGGTTCTGGTGCGGGTACGAATACACCGCCTCCAGCGTGCGCGCCGCATTGGCCAGTGCCTGTTTTGCATCCCCCAACTCGTTACCCACCACCGCAGCGTCCTGGCTCAGACCTGCTTGAAGCACCTCGGCGAACTTGGCGCTACTGGCACTGGCGTTGGGTCCTTCGTTCCATTGCACAGTCAATGCTTCCAGCGCCGTTTTGGCACGCCACCACGTGTCTGCAATCACCGCCACCGCGCTGGTTCCCACCCGCACCACTTTTTTCACACCAGGACGGGTCAGCACGTCCTTTTCGTCAAAACCTGCCAGGGTTCCACCAAAAACCGGGCAGTCTTTGATGGCGGCATTCAACATGCCGGGAAGTGTCAGATCGAGGCCGTAAATTTGCTTACCGGTTGTTTTATCGACCGTGTCGAGTCGCGCCAGTCGCTTGCCCGCCAGCGTCCATTGGTCCGGCGTTTTCAGCGTGATGTCAGTCGGCACGGGAAGCTTGCCCGCAGCATCAGCCACCTTGCCATAGGTGGTGCTGCGACCACTGGCTTTGTGCGTAATCACGCTCTGACGCGTCTGACATTGCGCGACGGGCACGCTCCACAGATTGGCAGCGGCCTGCATCAGCATCAGGCGCGCTGCAGCGCCGCCTTTGCGCACATAGTCATTGCTTTGGCGGATGCCCTGGCTGCCACCCGTGCTGAAGCTGCCCCAAACCCGATTGCGCTTCACACTCTGTCCGGGCGTAGGGTATTCGGTGGTCACACGCGCCCAGTCGCAATCAAGTTCTTCAGCGACCAGTTGCGCCAAGCCCGTCAGCGTACCCTGCCCCATCTCCGAACGGGCAATCCGTATCACGACCGTGTCGTCGGGTCGAACCACCACCCAGGCATTGACCTCGGACGGGCTGGACGCTTCACCCACTGGCGCTGCCTGCACATCGTCGGGCAGGCAAAACGAAACCACCAAACCACCACCGAGTGCGGCAGTGCCGGCCAGAAAACTGCGGCGAGACGTATTCATGCGTGGCTCCCGTCGATGTGCTGAATCCGCAATCCTGCATCTGCCATTTTTCCGGAAACGACCGCATGAATCGCCGCACGAACGCGGTTGTAACTGCCGCAGCGGCAGATGTTGGTCATGGCCGCGTCGATGTCTGCATCGGTGGGATGCGGGTTGTTCTGGAGCAGGGCCGTGGCCGCCATGATCATGCCGCTTTGGCAAAAGCCGCACTGCGGCACATCCAGCGCAGCCCAGGCTTTTTGGACCGGATGGGAGCCATCGGGCGACAAGCCCTCAATCGTGACAACTTTGGCAGATGCATCCACCGAAGCCACGGGCCGCACGCAACTGCGGGTGGCCACGCCGTCAATATGCACGGTGCAAGCGCCGCACAACGCCATGCCGCATCCGTATTTGGTACCGGTCAATCCCAGTTGTTCACGAATCACCCACAACAAAGGGGTATCCGCTTCGGCATCGACGGTTCTTACCGTGTTGTTGACATTAAGTTGCTGCATCACTATCCCTCCTGAATGCGCACGGAATGCTACTTGAAAACCTGTGTATCTGCTGCTGTACCTGCCGGCGCATCCATCTGCTGCAGTGACCACAAAATATTTGAAAAGGATCTGTTCCTATGTATGAAAGCGCACCGAGAAGCCTATGGACCCTACACAGAATCAGGTATGACCACACCATCTGAAGAAGATCGCACTGACCGAGCGGATACAAAACCGGACGCGCGGAGCAGTGATTTGGCTCAACCCACGCCACGGGCTCCGGTACGAATGCCGCGCAATATTCCCATTCTGGATCAGGACTTTGAGGACACCGATCCAGGCGACAACGTTAGCGGACGCTGGTTCGAGCCTTGAGGGGATAGTGGGGCCGCAGGAGGTGCGATTTTTCAAACCAGCGGGCGAAATCCAAACGGCCTGAAAGTCGCAGGCCCGGATTTCAGTGGTCCCGCCGCCGCGCTGCACTCGGCCTGGGCTGCGCGACGCTCCTGCGCTTGATGGCGCATACGCATGTCCTCGTCATACGCAACTCTTCTGCCCTTGTCAGACAACACCGCGTAGGCAGTGTTGATACGGCAAGCAACTTCGCCGGCGCGACGCGATCCACTGTTCTTGTCAGGATGGTGTATCTGAACGAGGCAACGATAGGCCGCCGTGATCACACGCTCGCTCGCATCAGGACTTACCTGCAGCGTCGCATAGTGGTTGTCCTGCTTTGGAAGCCTTGTTTCACCCATTGAGGTACCCTGAAAAGCTCCGGTTTGGCAGCGCCTTGAGTGTGACCCAACCGCAAGCGCACGTCCGTACGATGACGCTCCCTGTATCTCCCCCCAAAACGAATAAGGCTCAGAAGTTCGCCAGCGCACAGAGCCGCACACCGCAATTGACTAAGCTGACCAAACGGTGCTCAACCACCCAACCGGCATCCACTCAACGGGAGACACTCATGGGCCTTGGAACTATTCTCTTCATCGTTTTGGTATTGATGCTCATTGGTGTCTTCCCGGCCTGGCCGCACAGCCAATCCTGGGGATATGGACCAACCGGAGGCGTGGGTTTCCTTTTGTTCATCATCGTGATACTTCTGATGATGGGCAGACTCTGACT
>CAIOLZ010000102.1 GCA_903859265.1 uncultured beta proteobacterium | reverse complement strand
GTGCATCTGTCTGACCTGTCCTGGAACGAAACCGGCGAAGCCGCCGTGCGTGAGTTCAAAAAGGGCCAGGAAGTGGAAGCTCTGGTGTTGGCGGTGGACGTGGACCGCGAGCGCATCTCCCTCGGTATCAAGCAACTCGACTCGGATCCGTTTACCACCTTTGTATCGATCAACGACAAGGGCCAGATCGTGACCGGCAAGGTCAAGACGGTGGATGCCAAGGGCGCTGAAATCGACCTCGGTGAAGACATCATTGGCTACCTGCGGGCCTCCGAAATCAGCCGCGACCGTGTCGAAGACGCGCGCAACGTGCTCAAGGAAGGTGATGAAGTTACCGCTGTGGTGGTCAACGTGGATCGCAAGACCCGCAACATCCAGTTGTCGATCAAGGCCAAGGATGCAGCGGATCAAAACGAAGCCATGCAAAACCTGAGCCAGCAATCGGCCCGCGAAAACGCAGGTACCACCAGCCTGGGTGCTTTGTTGCGCGCAAAGCTGGACAACAACTAATCCAACAGGGTTGTTGAACGGATAAAGCGACCGGCTGCACCTGTGCGCCGGTCGTTTTTTTATTTATCAAGACGGATTGATCGCTCCCGACATGACACGCTCTGATCTCGTAGAAGAACTGGCCAACCGATTTAGCCAATTGACGCACCGTGACGCGGAATTTGCGGTCAAGGCCATTTTGGACGCCATGAACGATGCATTGGTGCGTGGCCACAGAATTGAGATTCGCGGATTTGGCAGCTTTTCGGTCAACCACCGTCCACCGCGCATTGGACGCAACCCGCGCAGCGGCGAAAGCGTGGCGATTCCTGAAAAGCGCGTCCCCCACTTCAAGCCCGGAAAGGCCTTGCGTGAAGCGGTCGATGCCCGCACGGTAGAGATGGGATTGGCCCCGAAAAAATGAGTTCCATTACGTGGCTCCTGAAGTGGTGCGTCAAAGCGGCCATTTTTTTTACCTTGTTTGCCTTCGCGCTGAATAACCAGGAAGCGGTGACGGTGCAATTTTTCTTTGGTCGGCAGTGGACTGCGCCTATGGTTCTGGTGGTGCTCGCGGCATTCGCTTGCGGACTGCTGGTAGGAATACTGGGCATGGTGCCTCGCTGGTGGAAACACCGGCGTGACGCCGCAAGGGCCCGGCACGCCCTGAAACCAGGCTTCCCCAAAGACCTGAATGGCGGGCTTGTCAGTGGGCGCGCAGCGGGCGCGCAGCCAGTGGACGAGGGCGCCACGCGCAGCCCGGACGATACGCGGCCAACGCAGTCCTATCCGCCGATGCCTCCCCATGGAATTTGATTTCAGCCTCTTGCTGCTGGCGCTGCCTATTGCATTTGTGCTGGGCTGGCTGGCCTCGCGCCTGGACCTGCGGCAGTTGCGCCTGGAAAACCGGCAGGCACCCAAGGCCTATTTCAAAGGCCTCAATTTTTTGCTCAATGAGCAGCAGGATCAGGCCATCGATGCGTTCATCGAAGCGGTGCAGAACGATCCGGACACGTCCGAGTTGCACTTCGCACTGGGCAACCTGTTTCGCCGCAGGGGCGAATACGAGCGCGCTGTCCGGGTCCACCAGCATTTGCTGTCACGCGGTGACTTGAGCACCGCCGACCTGCACCGGGCACAGCACGCTTTGGCACTGGATTACCTCAAGGCGGGTTTGCTCGATCGCGCGGAAGACGCCTTGCTCAAGCTCGAGGGAACCGAATTTGAGTTGCAGGCCAGGCTTGCCCTTTTGGCCAACTATGAGCGCTCACGTGACTGGGAGCAGGCTGCTGACGTGGCGAGAAAATTGCAGGCAAACGATCAGGGCAGCTTTACCGGTCGCCTGGCGCATTACCTTTGCGAACAGGCCGATGCATTGAACGCCAGAGGCGCAGCAGAGGAAGCGCGGCTCAGGCTGGAACAGGCGGTTGCCATTGCACCGGACGCCGCCCGCCCACGCATTGCCCTGGCTCTTTGGCATCAGGAGCATGGCCGGGCCGCCGATGCCAACAAAACGCTGATGGAGGCATTGGACGCTGCCCCCGCAGCGGCCCCGCTGATCGCCCCGCTGGTTGCACACAGTGCCATCGCCTGCGACCGGATTGCGCCGGCCCTGGCCGCCTTGGAAAATGTGTATGCCCAAAGCCATTCGCTCGATGTCCTCGATGCTGTGGTCGAACTTGAAGCCGCTGCGGGCCATGCGGGTGCCAGCGCTGCGAACGCACGCTATGCGCACCACCTCGAAAAGGAACCCTCGCTGGTCGCGGCGGCCAAATGGATTGCGGGTGAAAAGCTCGAACACGAGCAGTTCCATCCGCAGGTGCAGCGCGCCCTGGACCACGCGGTAAAGCCGCTGACGCGCTACCGGTGTGCAGCCTGCGGCTTTGAAGCCAAGCGCCATTTCTGGCAATGCCCGGGCTGCCAGGCGTGGGACAGCTATCCGGCGCGCCGGGTGGAAGAACTATGAAAATATAGAGTCGCAATGATGAAAATTTCACAACAGCAAATCATGGCATCGCGCGTGCTGGTAGTGGGCGACGTGATGCTGGACCGGTATTGGTACGGCAACGTGGACCGCATCAGCCCTGAAGCACCGGTTCCGGTAGTGCGCATCACCCGCGAGGAGGAGCGTAACGGCGGCGCTGCCAACGTCGCGTTCAACGCCGTTTCGCTGGGTGCGCAAGCCAGTTTGCTGACGGTGGTGGGCGACGATGAGGCCAGCCACAAGCTCGAACAACTGGTCGCCAAGACCGGAATTCAGCCCCACTTTGGTCGGGATCCGGAGCTCAAAACCACGGTCAAGTTGCGCGTGATCGGTCGCCAGCAACAGTTGATCCGGCTGGACTTTGAGAACACTCCCAAAAGCGAAGTTCTGGCGAGCCAGACGCACACCTTTGAACAACTGCTGCCAGTCCACGATGCAGTGCTGTTCTCCGATTACGGCAAAGGCGGACTCGCCCATGTGATCGACATGATTGCGTTCGCCCGCGAGATGGGCAAACCGATATTGGTGGACCCCAAAGGCAGCGATTACGCACGTTACAAAAACGCCAATGTCATCACGCCCAACCGTGCTGAACTGGAACAGGTGATTGGCAAATGGACCAGCGAAGCGCAGCTGCGCGAAAAGGCGCACAACCTGCGCGAGCAACTTAACCTGCAGGCCGTGTTACTGACCCGCAGCGAAGAGGGCATGACCTTGTTCGACGGTGAAGGCGAGTTGCACGTGAGCGCGCAGGCCCGTGAGGTTTTTGATGTCACGGGCGCGGGCGATACCGTCATCGCAACGATGGCCACTCTGGTGGGCGCGGGCCTGAGCCTGCGCGACGCAATGCCGCTTGCCAACCGCGCAGGCGGCATTGTGGTGGGAAAATTCGGCACGGCTACCGTCTCTTATGAGGAGCTCTTCGCATGACGCGTGTTGTGGTGACCGGCGCCGCCGGATTTATTGGCAGCAACATTGTTGCGGGCCTTAATGCACGGGGCATTGACGACATCATTGCCGTTGACGACCTCACGCAAGGCGACAAGTTTCGCAATCTGGCCGACCTCAAAATCGCCGACTACGTCGATGCCGATACCTTCTACGACGCCTTCGCCCAGGGGCACTACGGCCAGATCGAGGCCGTATTCCATGAAGGCGCTTGCAGCGACACCATGGAGCAGGACGGAAAATACATGATGGCCAACAACTACACGTTGTCATGGCATCTGTTCCAGGCTTGCCAAAAACGTGGGGCAAGGCTTTTGTATGCTTCGTCAGCCGCCACGTACGGCGGTTCTGACACTTTCCGAGAAGACCCCGCGTTCGAGTTGCCCCTCAACGTTTACGGCTACTCCAAACTGTTGTTTGACCAGCGCATGCGCCGCGAATGCGGTCGCAATTTCGAACGCACCAAGGTCGGACGCACCCACCAGGTGGTGGGGTTTCGCTACTTCAACGTTTACGGACCGCGCGAACAACACAAGGGCCGCATGGCCAGCGTAGCGTTTCACCAGTTCAACCAGTTCAAGGCCGATGGCCGGGTGAAATTGTTTGGTGAATATGGTGGTTACGCACAAGGCGGTCAAATGCGCGACTTCGTTTTTGTCGATGACGTGGTGGCCGTCAATCTGTGGTTCTATGACAACCCGCAACAGTGTGGCATTTTCAATTTGGGCACCGGCCGCGCCCAGCCGTTCAACGATGTCGCCAGCTCGGTCGTGAACGCCCTGCGTGCCATTGAAGGTCAGGAACCCCTGCCGCTGGAAGCCATCGTCCATCAGGGCCTGATTGATTACATTGCCTTCCCCGACGCACTCCGGGGCAAGTACCAGTGCTTCACGCAAGCCGACCTCACCGCGCTGCGCGCCACCGGTTGCGACCACAGTTTTGTGGACGTGCAAACCGGTGTGGGGCGCTATGTTCAGTGGCTGGCCAAAAACCCATGACACCGATGACGCTCTCACGGACCCGCGCGAACGGCAGTCTGGTCACCGCAATGGCCACACTGCTGCTGGCCTGCACGGCCCACGCCGGGGTGGAAATCAACACCGCCAATGAGGCAGAACTCGACAGCGTGCGTGGGCTGGGTCCGGCAAGCACGCAACGCATTCTCAAAGCCCGGGAGGCGGGCAATTTTGAGGATTGGGAGGACGTGATGAAACGCGTCAAAGGCATTCGGCGCGCGACGGCCGAGAAGTTGTCTGCCGATGGACTCACCGTGAACGGGAAGTCTTTGGACGAATCGGCTCAAACGCTGCCGGAGTAACTTTTTTAGTATTCACAAAATGATTCCTGTCATTGCAATCTGTATCGGTGCGAGTTTTGGCGCGCTGGCCCGCTGGCAACTGGGACTCTGGTTCAATCCCACCGCATGGGCAACGCCCAGCGTGATTCCTTTGGGAACGCTGGCTGCCAACCTCATTGGCGGCTACCTGGTCGGTGTGTGCGTGGCCGTGTTCCAGGCCATGCCCCAAATCGATCCCGTATGGCGTCTGGCGCTGGTCACCGGCTTTTTGGGTGGGCTCACTACCTTCTCAAGCTTCTCGGCCGAGGTCGTTTTAATGCTGACGCAACAACGCTATGCACTGGCTTTGGGAACCTCCGCCGTCCACGTGCTCGGGTCCTTGCTATTGACCATTGCCGGCATGAAAAGTGCCGGATTTTTTCTGACCGGTGGCAACGCGGTTTAGACCAACAACGACCCGAAGCGTCCCCGAACAGAGGCTTCAATCCCTTTTGCATCCAGCCCTTGCAGGGAAAGCAGATGTCCCGGGTCACCGTGCTCAATAAAAATGTCGGCGAGGCCGAGTTGCAATAGTGGCATCACCACCCCAGCGCCCTGCAAGGCTTCCGAGACTGCGCTGCCCGCACCGCCCATCAGCGCACCCTCTTCCACCGTCACCAAAGCCTGGTGCGTGCCGGCAATTTCAAGCACCAGCGCTACGTCCAATGGCTTGACCCAGCGCATATTCACCACGGTGGCCCCCAAACTCTCTGCGGCCGCCAGCGCGGCGTGCAACAGTGTCCCGAATGCCAGAATTGCGATTCTGCTGCCCTGCCTGCGGATCTCGCCCTTGCCAAACGGCGCGCATTCCAGGCCCGGCGATACCGGAACCCCCGCGCCCGCGCCTCTGGGATACCGCACGGTCACCGGGTGATTTTGTGCAAAGGCAGTACTGAGCAGCTGGCGACATTCGTTCTCGTCGGAGGGGCAGGCCACGCTCATGTTCGGGATACAGCGCACAAAGGGAATGTCGTAGGCGCCGGCATGGGTCGCTCCGTCGGCACCGACCAGCCCGGCTCGGTCCAGAGCGAAGACGACCGGCAGATTTTGCAGGGCCACATCGTGAATCATCTGGTCGTAGGCACGCTGTAAAAACGTCGAGTAAATTGCCACTACGGGCTTGAGTCCTTCGGTGGCCAGTCCGGCCGCAAAGGTGACCGCGTGTTGCTCGGCAATTCCGACGTCAAAGTAGCGCTCGGGGAAGCGCTTTTCAAACTCCACCATGCCCGAGCCCTCCCGCATGGCGGGGGTGATGCCCACCAGGCGCACATCGGCTGCCGCCATGTCACACAACCACTGGCCGAATACCTGGGTGAACGTTGTCTTGGGTGCAACAGCGGGTTTTTGCAGACCTATGGCAGGGTCAAATTTACCGGGTCCGTGGTAGGCCACCGGATCGGCTTCGGCGAGCTTGTAGCCCTGGCCTTTTTTGGTCACCACATGCAGAAACTGGGGGCCCTTCAGGTGGCGAATGTTCTCCAGAGTCGGGATTAGGGACTCAAGATCGTGGCCATCAATCGGGCCGATGTAGTTGAAGCCAAATTTTTCAAACAAGGTGGCGGGAACCACCAAGCCCTTGGCCTGCTCTTCGATGCGCTTGGCCAACTCGAACAGGGGCGGCGCTCCCTTGAGAACCGTCTTGCCGACGCTCTTGGCAGCGGCATAGAAGTGCCCGCTCATCAGCTGCGCCAGGTAGCGGTTCAACGCCCCAACCGGCGGGCTGATGCTCATGTCGTTGTCGTTGAGGATCACCAGCAGTCTGCAGTCGGCAATGCCGGCATTGTTCAGCGCCTCGAATGCCATGCCAGCGGTCAATGCACCGTCGCCAATGATGGCGACCGAGTGGCGATCATTGCCCTGGATTTTTGCAGCCACCGCCATCCCCAAAGCGGCTGATATCGAGGTACTGGAGTGCGCGGTACCGAAAGTATCGAACTCGCTCTCGGCGCGTTGCGGAAAGCCGCTTAAACCGCCGAGCTGTCGCAGCGTGTCCATGCGGTCGCGCCGCCCGGTCAAAATTTTGTGCGGATAGGTCTGATGGCCCACATCCCAAACCAGCCGGTCACTCGGCGTATTGAACACATAGTGCAGCGCTACCGTGAGTTCCACAGTTCCCAGGTTGGAGCTGAGGTGACCGCCCGTTTTGGAAACCGTATCCAGCAAATAGGCGCGCAACTGATCTGCCAGCGCTGGCAATTGGCTGCGCGGCACTTTGCGCAAGTCAGACGGGTCATTGATGGTCTGGAGCAGAGGGTAGGAATGGTTCGACATAAAAAATTCAGTGCGTGCGGTTGACCACCATGTCGGCCAGCGCTGCCAGGGCGGCCGTGTTGTTCAGACCGCTTTGGTCAAGGGCTGACAGTGCCTGATCGAGCAGGCGTTTTGCGTACTGTTGGCTGCCCTGCAAGCCCATCAGCGAAACATAGGTCGGCTTATCGTTGTCAGCGTCTTTGCCTGCTGTTTTGCCCAGCGTGGCAGAGTCGGAAGTGACGTCCAGAATGTCATCCACCACCTGAAACGCCAGGCCGATTGCACCGCCATAAATTTCCAGGGCGTGCAAGGCAGAGGCGCTTGCACTTGCGCAATGCGCGCCCATCAAAACACTGCACCGCAATAGCGCACCGGTCTTTTGCTGGTGCATTTCTCGCAGATGCTGCTCATCGAGCACGCGCCCTACGCTGGCGAGGTCAATCGCCTGCCCGCCTGCCATGCCAGAACTGCCCGCCGCGCGTGCCAGCAAACCGCACAGGCCAGCCTGCGTGAGCGGTGCAACAGAGCCATCGTCCGGGGTCAGCAATTCAAACGCCAGCGCCTGTAATGCATCTCCGGCCAACAAGGCGCCCGCTTCACCGAACTTCACATGCACAGTGGCTTTGCCACGGCGCAAAACATCGTTGTCCATGCAGGGCATGTCATCGTGCACCAGCGAATAGGCATGAATCAGTTCCACCGCGCATGCAGCGCGCAATGCTGCCACACGGCTTTGGACGAATGCGTCCTGGCCCCCGGCCTGGTTTTGCGCGGCATCGTATCCAGCCAGCACCAGCAGCGGTCGCAGGCGCTTGCCGCCATCGAGCACCGCATAGCGCATGGCGTTGATCAAATCCTGCGGTGCCCGGCATCCCGTGGCCACATCGGGTTTGCTCACGACCCATTCTTCCAACGCGCGCTCAACGTCATGCAGCTGAACCTGCATCCATTGCTTCAAATCGAAACCAGCGTTGTGTGGTGGCGCTGCGCTGCGCAATGTCATGCCTGCGGCTTCCAGACTTTGAGCACGCCATCGTCGAGCACCTTGATCTGGTCTTCGACGGCCTGCAGTTTGTCTTTGCAAAATTGCATCAGAACCGCCGCGCGCTGGTAGCCCGAAAGCAACTGCTCGAGCGGGAGTTCACCCGACTCCATCCGATGCGCAATGCCTTCGAGCTCGCCCATTGCGGCCTCATAACTGGCCGGCATGGCGCTCCCATCCGGTAGTTGGGAGAGCGATTCGGGGGACGCTAAACCTGCGCTGGCCTTGGACATGGGTGTAATTTTCAGTGGTACAACAAAACAGCAATTTTCATTTTAGGCGTAAGCAGGGCAAAAACCCCGGGCAAGGCACCAACGCCCTTACAATATACAACCCGTGTTGGTGCCAAGGTTTGACAATGGCGCCAGCGAATTTTTTTACTGCGCCTACTGGCGCAGCTCCCTGTGGGGAGTCTTTAGGTCAGGTCACCCATGTCTGATTTAAGTCTTCAACTGCAGCAGGCGCATAGCCCACTTCCAGTTTCAAGCTACTTTGACCCGGCGCTTTTCGCCCTGGAAATGCAACGCATTTTTCAATCCGGCCCGCGCTACATCGGCCATGCGCTGAGCGTGCCCCGCGTGGGCGACTACAACGCGTTGGCCCAGGAGGGTGAGGGTCGCGCCCTGGTGCGCAATGCAGGCGGCGTGGAGTTGATCAGCAACGTCTGCCGCCACCGGCAGGCGATCATGCTCAAGGGACGCGGATCACTGACGCACATCGACAACCGGGTCATCAGCGGAAATATTGTCTGCCCTCTGCACCGCTGGACCTACAGCGGTGCGCACAGCGGTATCGGCGGCAGCCGCAGTGGAACCTTGCTGGGTGCGCCGCACTTCGCGCATGACCCCTGCCTGAATCTCAACAACTACGCGTTGCAGGAATGGAATGGTTTGTTGTTCGAGGCAGGCGGCACCGACGTCGCTGCCGACATGGCGGAATTGGGACCGCGTGCCGAGCTTGACTTTGATGGCTATGTGCTCGACCGCGTTGAAATGCACCACTGCAACTACAACTGGAAAACTTTTATTGAGGTGTATCTGGAGGATTACCACGTTGGGCCCTTTCATCCGGGGCTGGGCCAGTTTGTGACCTGCGATGACCTGCGCTGGGAATTCAAAACCAATTACTCGGTGCAAACTGTAGGGGTTGCCAACCGGCTGGGCAAAGCCGGCAGTCCTATCTACGACCGCTGGCACAAGGCGCTGCTGCAATACCGCAACGGGGTACCGCCCAAATTCGGCGCCATCTGGCTGACCTACTACCCGCACATCATGATCGAGTGGTACCCGCATGTGCTCACTGTGTCCACGCTGCACCCGAATGGCCCGAACTCGACGACAAACATGGTGGAGTTCTTTTACCCGGAAGAAATCGCTGCCTTCGAGCGCGAATTTGTCGAAGCGCAACAGGCGGCTTATATGGAAACCTGCAAGGAAGACGACGAGATCGCCGAACGCATGGACGCCGGGCGCGCTGCCTTGATGGCGCGCGGTGACAACGAGGCCGGCCCCTACCAAAGCCCCATGGAAGACGGCATGCAGCACTTTCACGAGTGGTATCAGCGGCAAATGGCGGAGCGTTGATGGCAGCACTATGGATGCTGCTGGCATCGTTTTTCTTTGCCACCATGGCAGTTGGCATCAAGTTCGCATCACACAGCTTTGGCACCTTTGAACTGGTATTTTTCCGGGGACTGATCAGCGTGATTTTTATGGGCGTCGTGTTGCGTGTCCGCGGCACGCCCTTGCGCACTCCGGTACCCATGATGCATCTGACACGCAGCGCCGCCGGCGTGATTTCGCTGGGCGCCTGGTTTTACGCCATTGCCCACCTGCCCCTGGCCACTGCAATGACACTGAACTACATGAGCAGCGTCTGGATAGCGGCATTCGTCATCGGCGGCTCCCTGCTGTACGGCAAGCTCGAGAAACAGGGCTCGCTGTTGATCACCGTACTGACGGGGTTTGCGGGCGTTGTGCTCACGCTGCGTCCAACCATCGACCACGCGCAGCTGTTTGCCGGCGTGATTGGTTTGCTATCGGGCCTGGTCGCGGCGATGGCATATATGCAAGTGACCTCGCTGGGCAAAATCGGTGAGCCTGATGAACGCACCGTGTTCTACTTTGCCGTCGGATCATGCGTTGTCGGAACCATTGGCATGGCAATGACCGACACCACGCCGTGGCCGCAAGTGCGTTGGCAAGACGCTGCCTGGATCATTCCAATTGGCGTCCTGGCCTCGCTCGGGCAATGGTGCATGACGCGGGCCTACCGCAAAGGGGCTACTCTGGTGGTAGCCAGCATGCAGTACTCGGGCATCGTTTTCTCCGTCATCTACAGCCTCACACTGTTTGGCGACCATATCGCACCCATGGGCTGGCTCGGCATTGCCATCATCATGGCCAGCGGCATCTCCGCGACTTTTATGCGGGCCAGGATATTGCCGGATACGCCAGCAGAGGACCACTGATGGCACGCGCATCAAGTCACGGAAGTTGGGGCCTGCTGGTACTGACCAGCGTGGTGTTTTGCACAACGCTCAGCGCCTTGCACCTTCCTGCAGGGACTTTAATGGGATGCATGCTTGCCGGCATGGTTCTATCGACCAGAGGCGTCCAACTCAGCGTTTCACCCAAGTTGTTTGTATTGGGCCAGGGTGTTCTGGGTTGCCTGATTGCCCGTAGCCTTCAAATTCCCATCCTGTTGAAGGTGGCCAGTGACTGGCCGATTTTTTTAGGCATATCGGTGTGCATCATGGGTGCCAGCGCGGGTCTGGGATGGCTGCTGATGCGCAGCAAAATTCTTCCTGGAACCACTGCCATCTGGGGATTGGCGCCCGGCGCGGCATCGGCAATGGTATTGATGGCAGAGGACTACGGCGCTGACGTAAGGCTGGTCGCCTTCATGCAATACCTGCGCGTGGCCATGGTAACGGCCATTGCATCGCTGGTCGCGCACTTTTGGGTCCATGCCAGCGCCACCAACCTTGCGCCCGCCGACTGGCACCTGTTTGTCAGTCCGCTCAATCTCGGCGCAACGCTGTTGATAGCGCTCGGCGGCGCCACCGCAGCGCGGATGCTGAAAATCACGGGAGGCGCATTGCTGCTGCCGATGGTCACCGGCATTGCAACCCAAAACCTTGGGGTGGTCGATCTGGAGCTTCCGCACTGGCTGTTATTGGGGGCCTATGCGTTGATCGGCTGGAGCATCGGACTGCGCTTTAGCCGGTCGATTCTGGCGCACGCCTGGCGTGTTCTGCCCAGAGTTTTTGGGGCAATTCTCGCGTTGATCAGCATCGCCGCATTGCTGGGCGTGGCCCTGTGCGTGGCGGGGCACTTTGACCCCCTCACTGCTTACCTCGCCACCAGCCCCGGAGGTGCCGACTCAGTGGCCGTTATCGCTGCTACCAGCGCGGTGGACGCCGGTTTTGTCATGGCCATGCAGATGGTGCGCTTTGTGATGGTGCTGGCGTTGGGTCCGCCCCTGTCACGCTTTGTGGCACTGCGTCAACGCAAATTGCCGGTGTGACCCAGCGAATAACGCCCCGGTTGCGGCCAGACGGCCAGGCCGTGCGGCTCCTGCCCGACGGTGATTGAATCGACCTTGCCGGAGGTCGTGTCAAAACGGTACACCACGTCATCAAAGCGACCGGAAAGCCAGAGCCACTTACCATCGTTGCTGACGTTACCCATATCCGGGCTACCGCCGCCGGGAACCGGCCAGTTGGCCACCACCTTGTTGGTCGAAAAATCGATCACCGAGACGCTGCCCGGACCATTGCGCTTGCCGTGGATGGCGTGCGAACCGCGGTTGGCAACGTACAAAAGCTTCCCGTCCCGGCTTGGATACAAACCATGGGCGGCCACACCGGTGACCACCAGTCCAAATTCCTTGAAGCTCTCGCCATCAATCAGGTGCACCCCGTCGGCCTCCATATCGGCGACATAAAACGTCTTGCCATTGGGTGAAATTCGAATATCTTGCGGCATGCCTTTGGTAGCTGTGCAGATTTCGGTCTCCAGCGGATTGATGGACTTGCGCGAGTCCTTGAAACGGGTTTTGGGCAAGGCCAGTTTGAGGTAGCCTGCAACGCTGCGGTTGACCAGGTCAATTTTTGCCAGGCTGCCGTCAAACTCGCAGGTAAAGATGGCAAAACGGCCATCGATCGAGAAGTCGCCATGGTTGATGCCACCGCATTGGGGCACCTCAATGGCGTACTGCAGCTTGAGCGTTTTGGGATCCCGGAAATCGAGCCGGTGCTTGGCCTCCGCGACCACAATGGCCGACTGGCCATCGGGCGTGAAATACATGTTGTAAGGATCGTCCACCGGGATCGATTTGCCGGGTTTTCCGGTGCGCGGATCGATGGGAGTCAGGCTGCCGTCGCTGCCGCGCTCTGCATTATTGGCGACCCAAAGAGTACGTAAATCCCAGGATGGAATGATGTGCTGGGGCGAACGTCCAACCTTGAACCGGTCCACCACCTTGAGTGTTTCCGGGTCGATGACCGACACATTGTTGGAGCGCAGATTGGGCACATAAACCCGCTCCAGATCGTCCTTGACTTCGGGCTTGAACTGGCCGGTTCGGGTTTCGCTGTACAAATTGTCGGAATCCAGCACCGGCGGCATTCCAGACACCGTGAGGACCACGGTTTTTGGCGTTACTGGCGCACTGGTTACCGCACCAACGACAGAGACCAGGACCAGGGCAGACAAAGCAGCTGTCGCCAGGGAGAAGACGGCCTTGTGAGCGCCGTTATGAAACTTGAATATCAAAACACATTACCTGAAAAATACTGATCCAATGTCAGCGGGTTGCACGTTGTTGAAGGGCTTTTTGAATCGCCTGAACCGACTTTTCCACAATGATCTGGACGCCGGTTTGACCCAACTCAACCGTTGATTTTCGCGGATCTCCGTAAACGCCATCCGATGGGCCTGTTTTTGCGCCCTCCGCCAGCAAATCGGTTCGTACCAAAGACTTGTCGATGGCCAGCATCAGAGAAGTGTCTGCAAGCCCGGCGTGGGTCCCGATTTCCGCGTCGGAGTAGCCCTTGTTGCGCAAGGTCTGGATAAACGGAGCCTGCGCAGCTTCGTAGTATGCGGTCAGACCGTACGCACGACATTTGGGATCGGCGGCCCACTCCTTGTTGACCTTTTCGGCGGCTCGCACTTCGTTTTTTTGGTAGCTCCCATGGTCGCCCAAAAAAACGACATCATGAAAACCATGCTGTTTGAAACTCTTTGCCGTTGACTCCAGCATGCTCTCGAAAGTGGCATCTGATATTGAGATCGTGCCGGTAAAACGCATGTGCGCGACCGGCGGAAAAATAGAGCCCTCAGGCACGTACGCAATCACTGGCGCGACCACCGCGTTGCCCAGCCGCTGTGCGATCTGACCCGCCAGCGCACGAACGCGCACATTGTGTTTGCCAAGCGCCATATGCGGACCGTTTTGCTCGGTTCCGCCAATCGGCACCAGCACCGTGGTAGTGCCCTTTGCAAGCTTGTCGCGCAATTCAAAGGACGTCAGGTCTTCCAAAAAAACACTATTTGCGCCCGTCTGTGGTGCCCCCGCAGCGAGCGCATGCGAGGGGACACTCGCGCCGCCTGCAAAAATCCCCAAGCCTATCAACGCGGCACCCCAATGGCGCCAATGTGTTTTCAATGTCATGGGCGGAATTGTGCACCGGCTCAGGCACACCAAGATTTGCAAATTCTTAAAGGAACTTCGCGCCCGAACGCCGTGACTAGCCCAGCCAGTCCAGAAAATCCGATTGCATATCAGCGCTGATGCCGTGGTCGATCGGATACAGCTTGAGGGTATGCACAACACCCAACTCATTCAACCACTGGTCGGAACGCTGCGCCCAAATCACCGGCAGTTTGCTGTCGAACTCGCCGTGTCCAATGAAAGCAGTGAGACTTTGCAAGGCGGCTTTTTCCGCGATGTGCGGCGCCAATTCGGGCAGTATGCGGCCCGAAAGAATCGCAAAGCGACCGACGGTGTCCGGCGCGCTGAGTGCCACGCTGGCGCTCATGATGCCGCCCTGGCTGAAACCCGCAATCACCGTATTCGCTGCGGACACGGCATGCTGCTTTTGAATTTTTTGAACCAGCGCAATCAGCCGAATTCGGCTGCTCTCGGCTTCCTCGGGAACGATGCTGGGTCCGTTCGCCGTGAATGCCACGCGAAACCATGCAAACTGCTGGGCACCGAGCTGCAGGGGGCCCTGCACAAAAACAACCAGCGTTTGCGGATCGACGGAATCTGCGAAGTCCACCAGATTGGTTTCATTGCCACCCACGCCGTGCAACAAAAACAAGCATTTTGTAGGGGCTGAAGGCGCGCTCTGGCGCACGCGGTAAGACAGTCCAGTGGCTGCGTCGTGTTGCAATGCACCGGCCGTAAAAGGGATGGGGGCCGCGACCGAATCTGTGGCTGGGCCTTGGGAAACGCCCGCCGCTGGAGCGTCGGCCAGCCCCCACACGAATGCGTCCATGGACAACACACCATGGCGTATTCCGCCTTCTATCGTCTGCACCACGTCGCCCTCCCCTTGCGCACCCAATGCCACCAGCAAGGGCAAAAAATGCTCCTCGGTGGGGTGGGCACGCTCGGCGTGGGGTGCCTCAGTCCGGTAGTGCGCAACGGCGTTCACGGCATTGGCAGACACTGCGGCGCTCACCCACGCCACAAATTCATTGACATAGCTGGCGGGTTCTGTGGTGTGCTGGCGGAACTCGTACAGGTTATGGGTCAGGCTGCCAGAGGCCAATATCAGAACGCCCTGCGCGCGCATCGGCGCCAGTGCACGGCCTAATTCAAGCGCCTGCTGCGTCGTCAAGTCATGCGGCATGGAGACCTGAAACACGGGAACAGTGGCCTGCGGCAACAAAAACAAAAGCGGCACCCATGCGCCATGGTCAAAGCCCTGGCGGCTATCGAGGGTCACGTCATAGCCTGCTTGCTCCAGCAGTCGGGCTGCCACGCCGGCCAATTCAGGCTGTCCCGGAGCCGGATATTTCAGCGAATACAGGCTCTTGGGGAATCCACCAAAATCGTAAACCGTTTCGGGTTGGCCGGTTTGCATCACGCGCACGCCCTTTGTCTGCCAGTGCGGCGAGACCACCAATACCGCTTTGATCCCTTGCAGTTGGGCCCCCAGCGCAGTCAGCCGGGGTCCGATCAGGCCAGGTTCAATGGCAAGCGTGGGTGCGCCATGGGAAACAAAAATAACCGGTGCTTTTTCCGGGGCGGCGGCGTGTGATGGCATGGCAAATGACCGATGTAAAGGTGGTGTGTCGCATTGCAACATTCACAACTGTATTCCTGCGGATGACTTGCCAAGCTACTTTGAATTGAATGGGCCGTTCGATTATTTGAAATAATCCAGCGCTGAACCGCGGCCTGATGCCTGCCCCTCCCCCTGTAACCCGGAAACTGCCATGCCAATGACGTACACCACCCTGATTTCTGTTGCGCAACTGCAGGCACTCCAGGCCAGTGGGCAGCCGCTGATGGTGTTTGACTGCAGCTTTGATTTGATGAATCCCCAGCTCGGACCGCAGCAGTTTGCACAGGTGCATATCGATGGCGCGGTGTATGCGAATCTGGACACCGTACTGAGCTCCAAAGGGGTTCGCTCGGAGACCGGCGCAGCGTCAGGCGGAAGGCACCCTCTGCCAGCACGCGAAGCATTCGCGCACTGGCTGACCCGCATCGGGTTTAGCAACAGCATGCAGGCCGTGGTGTATGACCGCCAGGGCGTCAACTATTGCGGACGGCTTTGGTGGATGTTGAAGTGGCTGGGCCATGAACAGGTTGCGGTGCTGGATGGCGGTCTGCAAGCCTGGCAGGCGGCGGGCGGCAGCGTGACCAGCGCAGATGCATACAGCGGCCTCGCAGAAAAGTCGCCAGGCGCGGCGCCTTTCAAGGTCAATGCACCATTGGTGCAACTGCTGCAAGCCTCCGAAGTGTTAGAAGGTTTGACCGGCAATGCCCAACACATTGTGGACGCCCGTGGCGCACCGCGTTTCAGGGGTGAAGTGGAACCCATTGACCCGGTGGCCGGCCACATCCCCGGCGCGCTCAACCGGCCCTTCACCCTCAATATCGGCAGCGACGGTCGCTTCAAACCGGCAGAGGTTTTGCGTGCCGAATTCGAGCAGTTGTTGGGTCAGCGGGATGCGGCCGGGGTCGTGCACCACTGCGGCAGCGGTGTGAGCGCCGTGCCCAACATCATTGCCATGGAAATCGCGGGCATGGGCCGCAGCGCGCTGTTTGCCGGCAGCTGGAGCGAATGGTGCAGTGACCCTGCGCGACCGGTCGCGCAGGGCTGACCTGTCGCTAAACCGCTTCCAGCGCAATCAGTTCCGCCACCGTCTGCCGCCGCCGAATCAGACGCGGCACGCCATTTTCCAGCAACACTTCGGCAATCAGAGGCCGCGTGTTGTAGTTCGAGGACATGGATGCGCCATAGGCACCGGTGTCATGCAGCACCAGGTAATCACCTACCTGTGCCTGCGGTAGTGCGCGCTGCAGCACGACGCCGCCTTCGCCTTGCGTGAACACATCGCCCGACTCGCACAACGGGCCGGCCACCACGGTGTCCTGCACAGGGCCGCAAACCGGGGTGCCGTCTTGGTGCAGCAGCTCCATGCCGTGGAAACTGCCATACATCGCCGGCCGCATCAGGTCACTAAAACCTGCATCCACCATTACGAAATGGTTGCTACCCATGTCCTTGGTTGCCCGCACTTCGCTGACCAAAACGCCGGATTCAGCCACCAGGTAGCGCCCCGGCTCCAGCTCCAGTGCCACGGCATGCCCCAGCATGTGCGCGACCTGCTTGCGGGCCGCGTCCCAGAGCGAAAAATAGTGCGCGGTATCAATCTGCGGCTCGCCCTCGCGGTAGGGAACGGACAAGCCCCCTCCCGCGGAAATTGCGTGCAGATCCATTCCCTGCGCCTTCACGGTTTGCACCAGACCGACCATGGCGCCGCACACTTCCTGCAAGTGGCTGTAATCGACTCCGGAGCCGATGTGCATATGCAGGCCTTGCAGATGCAGCCCCTGCGCACGCACGACAGCCAGCGCACGTTCCAGGTCACCGTGCCAAATGCCGTGCTTGCTGTGCTCGCCGCCGGTGTTGGTCTTGTTGCTGTGGCCGTGGCCAAAGCCCGGATTGATGCGCAACCACACCGGATGTCCCGGGCTGGCGGCACCGAGCTGCGCGAGCATGTCCATCGAGCCGCAGTTCACCACAATCCCCAGTTCCACCACCCGCTTGAGCGTGGCGTGGTCCAGCAAGTCGGCAGTAAACACAATGTCCGCGTGGCCGCCGTGCAAACCGGGTTTGAAGCCCGCCACCAGCGCTCGCTCAATTTCGCCCAGCGACACCGCATCCACCGCCACGCCCAAACTCCTTATGAGCCGCAGGATGTGTGTATTGGAGTTGGCCTTTTGCGCAAAGCGCACGACATCAAACTGCCTCAGGGCGGCGATGCGCGCAGTGATCGTGCTGGCGTCATAAACCCACAAGGGGGTGCCATATTGCTTTGCCAAAGCGGCCAGTGTTTCGGGTTGGAAAGGGTTCATTGCGCAATCATGCCCATCAGCATGTATTCAATCAATGCCAGTTTATTGGATATATATTCAAATTGGATATAGTTTGAACATGCCACAACCCACCCACCGCCAGCTCAGCCTGTTTCGCGCCACCATGCTGCACGGTAACCTCAGCCGCGCGGCGGAAGTCACCGGCTCGAGCCAGCCAACGCTGAGCCGGGAATTGGCGCGGCTCGAACAGCTTCTGGGTTTCGCCTTGTTTGACCGGGTGCGCGGCCGCCTGCGGCCCACGACGCGGGCCATGGCGCTGATGCAGGAAGTCGAGCGGTCTTTTGTCGGGCTCGAACACATCGCAGCCCGCGCAGAAGAACTGCGCTGGCAATCGGGCGCCCGCCTGCGCCTGGCCTGCTTGCCGGCGTTGGCGCACTCGCTGGCCCCCAGGGTATTGCGATGCCTGGGCCGGCTGCATCCAGACTTGGGAGTCAGCGTTCACCCCCTGGAATCGCCGTGGCTGGAGCAGGCCATGGCGCAGCAGCGATTTGACGCAGGTCTGGGCGAGACCAGTGAGCCCCCCCTGGGCACGTCACTCACGCCCTTGCTCGCAATCAACGAGGTCGCGGTATTGCCATCGAGTCACCGGCTTTGTCGCAAAAAAAAGCTCAATCCCGAAGACTTTGCAGGAGAACGCTTCATCAGCCTGGCCCCGGGGGATCCCTATCGCGCGGCGATTGACAGAATGTTCGAAGCCGCAGGTGTGCAACGCATCCTGGCCCATGAAACAGCCAGCGCAGTAGCGGTCTGCGCCATGGTGCAGGCAGACCTGGGAATTGCGATCGTTAACCCGCTGACCGCTTTGGCGCTGCAAGGACCGTCTTTGGTATTGCGTCCCTTGAGCGTCGCCATTGCGTTCAAGGTCAGCCTGATCGTGCCGCAAATCTCAACGCCGCACCCGATGCTGGAGGCACTGCAGGAAGCCATTCAAGCCGCCGTGGGCGAGATCCAATAATCCGATAGGGCGCGCCTCAATGCGCCTTGTCCCAGTTCGGGCCAGTGCCAACCTCGGCCAGCAGCGGAACCCGCAAATCCGCCACGCCCGCCATGATGCGGGGAATCTCGACTTTGAGCCATTCCACCTCATCCAGTGGCACTTCAAAAACCAGTTCATCATGCACCTGCATGATCATTTTGGTCGCCCGCTTTTCAACGTCCAGCACCCGCTGCACCTCGACCATGCTGAGCTTGATCAAATCAGCGGCCGTGCCTTGCATGGGCGCGTTGATGGCCGCGCGTTCGGCGCCCGAGCGGCGCTGTCCGTTGCTGGAATTGATTTCGGTCAGGTAAAGCCTGCGGCCAAAAACGGTCTGCACATAGCCCTTGCTTTTAGCTTCCAGCCGGGTACGGTCCATGTAGTCTTTGACGCCGGGATAGCGCTCGAAATAGCGGGTGATGTAGTTTTTGGCGGCGGTATTGTCAATGCCCAAATTACGCGCCAGGCCAAAGGCGCTCATGCCATAAATCAGGCCGAAATTGATCACCTTGGCATAACGCCGCTGCTCGCTGGTCACCTGCTCCACCGCCACGCCGAAGACCTCGGCGGCAGTGGCACGGTGCACATCGCGCCCCTCGGTAAATGCGCGCAGCAACGCCGCATCACCGCTGATGTGGGCCATGATGCGCAACTCGATCTGGCTGTAATCCGCGCTGGCGATCACGCTACCCGCCGGCGCCACAAAGGCCTCCCGCACTCGCCGCCCCTCTGCGGTGCGGATCGGAATATTTTGCAAGTTGGGGTCATTGCTGGAGAGCCGCCCGGTGACCGCCACCGCCTGGGCGTAATGGGTGTGGACCCGCCCGGTGCGCGGCAGGGCCAGTTGCGCCAGTTTGTCGGTGTAGGTGCCCTTGAGCTTGGCCAGACCGCGATGTTCCAGAATTTTTGCCGGCAATGGGAAATCTTCAGCCAGCTTTTCGAGCACTTCTTCATCGGTGCTGGGGGCGCCCGTAGCAGTCTTCTTAACCACAGGCAAGCCCAATTTGGTGAAAAAAATCTCGCCAATCTGCTTGGGTGAACCCAGGTTAAAGGGCTGCCCTGCCAGTTCATGTGCTTCGGTTTCGAGTTGAAGAATACGTCCGCCCAACTCATGGCTTTGAGCAGCCAGCGTGGCCGCGTCTATCAGCACGCCGTTACGCTCAATCCGGTACAGCGCCTCGCTGCTGGCGATCTCCAGTGCATAGACAAATTTCAGACCTTCATCGGCCTCCAACTGCGGCCATAAAACCTGGTGCACACACAGCGTTTGCTCCGCGTCTTCACAGGAATATTCCGACGCTTTGCCGATCTCCACTTGGTCAAACGTGATCTGGTTCACGCCCTTGCCGCACAGATCCTCAAAACTGATTCCACTGCGCCCCAGATGGCGCTCGGCAAGGCTGCTCAGTCCGTGTGGCTTGTGTACTTCCAGCACATAGCTTTGCAGCATGGTGTCGTGCACATACCCCTGCACCTCAATACCGTGGTTGGCAAACACGTGGCGATCGTATTTGACGTGCTGACCCAGCTTGCGCGCGCTCGCGTTTTCCAGCCAGGGCTTGAGCCGAGCCAGCACAGCATCCCGCGGCAACTGCTCGGGTGCGCCGGGATAGTTGTGCGCCAGCGGGATATAGGCCGCTTCACCCGGACTGACGCTGAAACTGATTCCGACAATTTCGGCGCGCATCTCGTCAAGGGATGTGGTCTCGGTATCGAGGGCAACCAGCTCCGCCACCGAAATTTTTGATTCCCAGCGTGCGAACGCGTCCCACGTCAACAGTGTTTCACCAGTCAGACGGGTGGCGCGGGGCGACGCAGGCTCTGGCAAGGACCCCGGCGTATCGAATAAGCCCGGATTGGCAATATGGGCCGCGGCGCTGATCGCGCCACCGCTGACGTTGGCTTCGCCAGAAGCCTCCAGCGATTTGGCCAGACCCTTGAACCCGAAGCGTTCATAAAAAGCGCGCAGCGCAATCGTGTCGGCAACCCCTACCGCCAGTGCGTCCAGCGCTGGTAGGCCCGCCACATGGTCTTGTAAATCGCAGTCCGTCTTGATGGTCAGCAGGGAACGGGCAATGGGCAGCCAGTCCAGGGCCTTGCGCAAGTTATCGCCAGCC
>CAIOLZ010000101.1 GCA_903859265.1 uncultured beta proteobacterium | reverse complement strand
CGTTTCGGTATCGACGGATTGCGCGTTGATGCGGTGGCCAGCATGCTGTACCGGGACTACAGCCGCGCGCCGGGTGAATGGATCCCCAACCGCGATGGAGGGCGCGAAAATCTGGAAGCAATCGAATTCCTGCGGCGGGTCAACCACACCATCGGCGTGGAGCGGCCGGGCGCCATCATGCTGGCGGAAGAGTCAACCACGTTCCCCGGAGTCTCCCGCCCGCCGAGTGCCGACCTGCAAAGCGGCGGACTGGGCTTTCACTACAAATGGAACATGGGCTGGATGCATGACATGCTGGAATATGCAGCCCTGGAACCCGTCTATCGCAGCTACCACCAGAACAAGCTGACCTTTGGCCTGATGTACGCTTTCACGGAAAATTTCGTGTTGCCGCTCTCGCACGATGAAGTGGTGCATGGCAAGGGGTCCATGCTGGGCAAAATGCCGGGTGACGAATGGCAGAAGTTTGCCAATTTGCGGGCGCTGTACGGCTTTATGTGGGGCTATCCGGGCAAAAAGCTTTTGTTCATGGGCTGTGAACTGGCACAGCCCACCGAATGGAATGCAGACGGTTCACTCCCCTGGCACCTGGAACAGCATGCGGCGCATCAGGGTGTGCAGCGGCTGGTGCGCGATCTCAACCGGGTCTATGCGGGCTTTGCCGCTTTGCACACCCAGGATGTTCAGCCCGGCGGGTTTCAGTGGATCAGCCATCAGGACGCAGCCCAGTCCGTCATCGCTTTCGCGCGCTGGTCCACCCAGGGGGAATGCGTTTTGGTAGTGTGCAATTTCACACCGGTGCCTCGACATGGCTACGCGCTGGGCGCACCCGTCGCAGGACAATGGCGCGAGATCATCAACACCGACCTTGGCGTGTATGGAGGCAGCGGAGTGACCTGCGGTGACCTGCAAACCCGGCCCACGCCCCTGCATGGACAGTCGCAGTCCCTGTGCATCGATTTGCCGCCGCTGTCGGTGGTGATGCTCTCACCCGTCTGAGGCCGCGCGTCCGACCCGCCCATGCAGCAGCTACTTCCCGGCCACACGCATTACCTGGGCGCCCGCGCTGGCGCGCAAGGCATCCATTTCGCACTGGCCGCGCCGAACGCAACGTGCGTGGAACTGTGCCTGTTTGGCGATGACGGACGGCAGGAATTGCAACGCCTGAATATGCCGGCGCGTGACCAGGGTATCTGGCACGGATTTCTGCCCGGCGCCCGAGCAGGTCTGGTGTATGGCTACCGGGTGCATGGCCCCTGGGAGCCGCTGCGCGGACAGCGCTTTAACCCGGCCAAGGTGCTGCTGGACCCCTGTGCACGCGAAGTGGTCGGCGTCTATGCAGGGCAGGACCTGCATCTGGGCCACCAGCCCAACAACCCCCTGCAAGCGGACCTGCGCGACAACGCTGCTGTAGCGCTGAAAGCGCGCGTGGTCACCGAACTGCCGCCCGCCACGCGTCCTCTTCCAGTGGATCCGGCAAAACGCGTCATTTACGAGCTGCACGTCAAGGGCTTTACCGCGCTACATCCTCTGGTTCCGCCGGAACTGCGCGGCAGCTATGCGGGCCTGGCGCACCCGGCG
>CAIOLZ010000100.1 GCA_903859265.1 uncultured beta proteobacterium | reverse complement strand
GGTCTATCAGCTGCATCATGGTTTGCATGCCCAGATCGCTCAGAAGCATGAAACCATGGGTCGCGTCCCAGTCCAGAATATCGGGTACTCGCAGGCCCGGCCCGCATCAGAGCAGCCACTTTGACAAAAGGCGCGCTGTTTTCCTTGTCGGGCGGTGCATCCATGATGATCAGGCTGCTTGTACTGCCCGGCGCGCCAGCAGCGGTATCTATGCGCAGGTAGCGCCGAAAGCTTGCGTCCGCCGAAGCCGCCCGCAATGTTGTCAGCAACAAGCTATGGCGCACAGCGAGACCGGAGATCCAATTTTCAAACTGCGCTGCACGCACAGGGTCGGTCCAGTGCACTGGAGTGGTGGTGGGTTCTGGGTGGTCGGTCATGGATAATCAATTCTACAAAGCCCCGCGATTTCCAAGCCCCATGCGTTCACCTTCACTGCAGCAGACCCTCGACCGATCAGGGGGGCATTTCGCGTTGTGGGCGCTAGCGTCCGTTCTTTTTTTGATGGGTGTCCAAAGTGCGTTGGCGCAGACCGACTTGACACCCGAACAACGCAAAAGTGCTCCGGTTTATCTCGAAGGCGACACCATGTCGGGCCACACAGACCTCGAGACGGTCGTGCAGGGTAGTGCATTCCTGCGCAAGGCCGACACGGTTATTCGTGCCGACAGGTTGGACTACTACGCGCCCACGGATCAGGCAAAAGCCACCGGCAACGTGCACATCAACCGTTCCGGAAATATTTATGAAGGCCCGTTGCTCGAACTCAAGCTCGATACTTTCGAAGGATTCTTTCAACAGCCCAGCTACCACTTTGTGTTGAACGAAGCCCACGGAGAAGCGGTGCGGGCGGACTTTCTGGACGATACCCACACCGTGGTGCATGACGCCACCTACACCACCTGCCGCAGGTTGCCCGGGCCGAGCTGGATTCCGGACTGGATTTTGCGTGCGGGCACCATCACGCTGGACAACGAAGAAGACGTGGGATTGGCGCAAGACGCCTACCTGAGCTTCAAGGACGTTCCCATATTGCCAGTGCCGGAGATCAGTTTCCCGCTCTCGGACCGGCGCAAATCCGGCTTGTTGCCGATGTCTTTTGCCATCGACAGCGTCAACGGTACCGAGGTGGACCTGCCGTATTACTGGAACATCGCGCCCAACCGGGATGCGACGATTACGCCGCGCTTGATGACCAACCGCGGTGTCGATGTGGGTGGCGAGTTCCGCTACCTCGAACCCACCTACAACGGCGCATTGCGCGGTGACTACCTGCCCGATGACGCGCTGCGCGGCCAGGACCGTTGGGCACTTGGCTGGCAGCACAACGCGACGTTCGCACCACCGCTGGCCGGCATGGCTCCCGTTACGCTGACTGCCAATATCAACCGGGTTAGTGACGACAACTACTGGCGTGATTTCACGGGTTCCAACGCCATTGGCAGCATTCTTTCGCAGCGCCTTTTGCCGGCCGACGTCAATGCCGCATGGTCCAGCGGCAATGTGTCCGGAACTGTGCATGTGTTGCAGTGGCAGACCCTGCAGGACCCGACTGCTCCAATCACGCCGCCCTATGACCGGGTGCCGCAAATCACCGCGCACTACGGAGAAAACAACGCGCGGGGATTTGACTGGGCAATTGATGGCGATTTCACCCAGTTTGAAGGGGACAGCAGTCTTACCTTGCAGCCCAATGCGCAGCGCAGTTTTGCGCTGGCGCAGATCAGCCGGCCCTGGATTGCCCCGGCCGGCTACATCACGCCCAAGCTGCAATTGCATGCGACAACCTACCAGTTCGACGCGCTGCTGGCTGACGGCTCCAGTGCAGCCAATCTTGTGGTGCCGACCTTCAGTCTGGACAGCGGACTGGTGTTCGAGCGTGACGTCAACATGTTCGGACGCGGCATGGTGCAAACGCTGGAGCCCCGTGCCTTCTATGTCTATACGCCCTACCAGAACCAGAGCCTGATTCCGAATTACGACACCGCGCTCAACGACTTCAACTTTGCCAGCATTTACACCGAAAACGCCTTTGCCGGCAACGACAAAATATCCGACAACAACCTTCTCACCCTGGGGCTGAGTACGCGTTTTATCAACCCGGACACGGGCGCTGAACTGGCACGTTTCAGTTATGCCCAACGTCTGCGGTTTCAGGACCAGCTGGTCACGCTCAATACCGCTACGCCGCCTGAGCCGGCAGGCATCAGCGATTTTTTAGTGGGCGCCTCTTTTACGGCCAGCAAGGCATGGGCTTTTGACGCACTGGTGCAATACAACCCGCAAACACAAGATTCGGATCGTGTCACGGTGGGCGCGCGCTACAACCCGACCCCGTACCGTGTTCTCAACGCTTCCTACAGCTACCAGCGCGATGTGAGCGAGCAGGTTGACGTCAGCTTTCAGTGGCCGATCAACGACCTCTGGGGTGACCGGGGACAGGAACTCGGCGCGGGCCGTGGCCAAGGTGCGGGGCGCTACTACGCGGTGGGTCGGATGAACTACAGCATCTTCGATACCAGCCTGGTCGATGGTCTGATCGGCGTCGAGTACGATGCGGGTTGCTGGCTTGGCCGCGTGGTTCTGGGGCGGTCCCAAACCAGCGGCTCAACGGCCACCGAGCGCATCATGTTCCAGCTGGAGTTTGTTGGATTTACGCGGGTCGGTATCGACCCGCTGAGCACCTTGACGCAGAGCATTTCCCGCTACCAAAATCTGCGCAGCCCTGTCAGTGACAGTGGCCGCATTAACAATTTCGATTGATGACTATGTACCCCAGAGCGCTTGTTTCCATGGCTGCGGCCATGTTCGCACTTCATCTTTTACCCGCCTTCGCCCAGTCGCCGCAAGCTGTCAGCCAAGCGGACTACATTGTTGCACTGGTGAACTCGGAGCCCATCACCAACGCAGAGCTGGGTGCAGCCCAGCTACGCATGGTCGCGCAAATGCAGGCCCAGAAGCAGCCCGTGCCCAGCGCGGATGAACTGCGCAAAGGTGTTCTGGAGCGCATGATCAACGAGCGCGCCCAGCTGCAGCAAGCCGCTGAAATGGGCATCAAGATCGAGGACTATGCGGTTGATCAGGCCGAAGAGTCGATTGCCCGACAAAGCCAGATCAGTGTGGATGAGTTGCGCCTGTGCTTGGCCAAGGAAGGTACGGACTCCAAAGAGTTCCGCAAGCAGTTGCGCGACCAATTGACCCTCACCCGCCTGCGCGAGCGCGAAGTAGAAAACCGTATCAAGGTGACGGATCAGGACGTGGACCGCTACATCAGCGAAGAGCAGTCCAAGAACAACGATCCGCTCACGCAGGACATCAACATCGCTCAGATCCTGTTTGCAGTGCCCGAAAAAGCCGGCAGCGCCGAGATCGACGCCATCGGCGCCCAGGCCCGGCAAGTACTTGAGCGGGCACGCGGCGGTGAAGATTTCGCGGCACTGGTGAAAGAGTTCTCCGCCGCCGAAAAAAACAATGGCGGCCAGTTGGGTTTGCGTCGCGGCGACCGCTATCCGACACTGTTTATCGACGCGATAAGAACTGTCCCGGTCGGGGGCATCGCGCAACTGGTGCGCTCACCGGCCGGATTCCACGTCCTCAAGGTCGTGGAGCGACGTGTGCCGGCAAATCTGCCCCAGACCGTAGTCCAGACGCACGCCCGCCATATTTTGCTGCGTACCGGCCCCGACCTCAGCCAGACCGCGGCGCTTGCGAGACTGGCGGATTACCGGGCGCGCATTGTTTCCGGCAAGGATGACTTTCAAAGCATTGCACGCCAATTTTCCCAGGACGGCAGTGCCTCGCAGGGCGGTGACCTGGGATGGGCGAGTCCGGGCAGTTTCGTGCCCGAGTTTGAGGAAGTCCTGGCCCGTTTGCGCGATGGCGAAATATCACCACCCATGGTCTCGCGCTTTGGCGTGCACCTGATTCAGCTGCTGGAGCGTCGGCGCACCGAATTGAGCCCGCGTGAAGTGCGCGAATCAGTGCGTGCGATGCTGAAGGCAACCAAACTGGACGAGGCCTACGCCGACTGGGCCAGAGACATTCGCGAACGTGCCTTTGTCGAAATGCGCGATCCGCCGGGATAGCGTCGTGAAGCACATTGCGCGCAAAAGGTTTGGACAACACTTTTTGTCGGACCATGGAATTATTGACGCTATCGTGCGCGCCATCGACCCCAGGCCGGGTCAGATGCTAGTCGAGATTGGCCCGGGTCTGGCAGCCCTGACGCAACCGCTGGTGGAGCGCGTTGGCCATATGACCGTGATCGAGCTTGACCGGGACTTGGCACAACGTCTGCGCAGCCACCCAAATCTGACGGTGGTCGAATCGGATGTTCTGAAAGTGGCATTCGACACGCTGCCCGCAGCCGGTACTGGCGCGCCACACAAGATGCGCGTCGTCGGCAACCTGCCGTACAACATATCCACTCCCATTCTTTTCCATTTGCTCGGCTTTGTGGACTGCATTGAAGACCAGCACTTCATGTTGCAAAAAGAAGTGGTGGACCGTATGGTGGCCCGACCTGCGACGTCAGACTATGGCCGCTTGAGCGTCATGCTTCAGTGGCGCTATGCCATGGAAAATGTGCTGCACGTCCCGCCCGAAAGCTTTGATCCGCCGCCGCGGGTGGACAGTGCCGTGGTACGCATGGTGCCGCATGCGAATGCCGAAGCGATCGACCCGCTGGTGCTCAGCGCTCTGGTGCAGGTGGCTTTCAGCCAGCGTCGCAAATTGCTGCGCCATACCCTTGGAAAATGGCTGGTCGAAAAAAACTTCACCGGCACTTTCGATATCCAGCGACGCGCCGAAGAAGTCCCGGTGGCCGAGTATCTTCATCTTGCCCGGGAAATCGCAGCCCAGGGTTGACGCAGGCTCGGACGATTCCGTTGCCTGATTCTTTCATGCCCAAAGTTTGCAGGCCATGCTGACCCCTCACGCACGATCGGTTTCATGAGAAAAGGCCCGCCAGCTTTCGCTGACGGGCCTTTTGCTGAACCTACCGGGAGAATGTGGTTAGGCGGCAGCCAACCAATATCCCGCATTGAAAGGACTGCTCATGCGTAGCGCCAATGGCGACACGTCCAACAACTTGTCAGTCGGCATTTTTTCGCCACTCTCCGTTGTCAATTCGATTTTTGCGGCGGTAGCTGCAACATCAGAATTGCTGTTAGCCTCGTTCGCCCGTTCTGCTTGGCTGGTGTGTGCAGAACGGGCTACAGAAAAGAATAGAAGCATCGAAACGGTATCTTCCGGTCTCCCCAGTAGTCCGCCGTATCGCGGAAGATGTCCAGAAGTTGCTCGCGCGCCTCTTTGTCGAACTTGGCGTTGGCAGGGATGTGTTCCAGCACAACAATAAAGCCCGGCTGTGGCCCGGACTTGTGTACCGGGTCGGTCATGCTGTCATACAAGGCGTCAAAATTTTTGCCGCCTTGTGTTGCCAGAAAAAATTGTTGACCGATCAAGTCCAAAACGTCCTGCTTGGTTTGCGCGTTAGCCAAATTGGCATACAGAAAATGGTGCCCCAAACCTTGGGCGGCTTCCTGCAAATCCGGTACCCGAAAGGCCCGGATGGACTGAACAATGTTGGTTCTTACGGTTCGAAGTGGTGTATCCATCCCCGATTCTCTTTCTCAAAGTACAAAAAACAATTCAACGCACGATCTGGCGAATAGTTACGTAGTGATCGTCCGAGCAGTAACAAGTGTCGGATTCATTGGAGGGCATCGCGATGTTGTGGTGATACTGCGCGCCCTACGATGCGTCCTAACGGGGGGCTGACTGGCAAGTTCTTTGGTCCTTGCGCCGCCCGTCGGCATCAAAAAAAACCGCAAAAGGGCGACCAATAACTCCAACAGCCTACAACGCACCGCAAACCGTACCTTTCGGCTTTTAAGAATCCTTCAAGATCCGCTAAAGCCACTGTCCAAGTCCGCCTACCCATCCAAAGTACTTCGGGTAAACCCGAAAAACCGAGGTGCAAGTGTCGCCTATTCGACATAAAAAAGCAAGGCCTCGCCCACAAAATGGGCAAGGCCAGCGACAAAAAATAGCAAGTAAGTAAGAACTAACTGACGCGGACGGCCCTATCGCGCCGCATTGGCGTCGGCTACCGTGAGGGCTGTCATATTGACAATTCTCCGAACGGTGGTGCTTGCGGTCAGAACATGCACCGGTTTGGCGGCTCCAAGGAGAACAGGCCCGATCGCGATGTTGCCGCCAGCTGCTGTCTTTAGCAGGTTATAGGCAATATTGGCCGCATCGATGTTGGGCAGCACCAGCAAATTGGCATCTCCCTGCAGGGTGCTGTTGGGCATCAACGCCTTGCGCGCTTCGCCGTCGAGTGCCACGTCACCGTGCATTTCACCATCAACGTCCAGCCAGGGTGCTGTGCGTCGCAAGATTTCCAGCGTGCAGCGCATCTTGATAGCACTGGGTTCGTTGCTGCTGCCAAAACTGGAGTGGCTCAGCAACGCCACTTTGGGTTTGAAGCCGAAGCGCTTCATTTCTTCGGCAGCCATGACGGTGATCTGGGCCAGTTCTTCCGCAGTGGGGTCGTAGTTAACATGGGTGTCCACCAGAAAAACCTGGCGCCCCGGCAACATCAGGCCGTTCATGCAGGCATAGATTGGGACGTCCGGCTGGGAATTTTGGTTATTTCCCAGACGTTTGCCAATGACCTGATCGATATATTGCAAGTGCAGCGCCGTGTGGCCCCAGGTGCCGCAGATCATGCCGTCCACATCCCCTTTGTGCAGCAACATGGCGCCGATCAATGTCAGGCGGCGGCGCATTTCTATTTTTGCGATTTGAACGGTAACGCCCTTGCGCTGCGCCATCTGGTGGTAGGTCTGCCAGAAATCGCGGTAGCGGTGGTCTTGCTCTACGTTGACGACGTTGTAATCTATGCCTTCTGTCAGGCGAAGTCCAAACTTTTCAATGCGCTCGGCGATCACCGCCGGCCTGCCGATCAGGGTGGGCAAGGCGATGCCTTCATCCACGACGATTTGCGCGGCGCGCAGCACGCGCTCGTCTTCGCCTTCGGCAAAGGCGACCCGCTTTTTCAGGGCCTTCTTGGCTGCGGTGAAGATAGGCTTCATGGTCGTGCCAGACGCATAAACAAAGCTTTGCAGGCGCTCGCGGTAGGCATCCATGTCCGCTATCGGGCGCAACGCCACACCGCTGTCCGCGGCAGCTTTTGCGACGGCCGGCGCGATTTTCATCATGAGGCGCGGATCAAACGGCTTGGGGATCAGGTATTCGGGTCCAAACGCCAATTGTTCGCCGGCGTAGGCAGCCGCCACAACTTCACTTTGCTCGGCCTGCGCCAGGTCAGCGATGGCGTGGACTGCAGCGATTTCCATTTCCAGGGTAATGGTCGATGCCCCGGCGTCGAGTGCGCCCCTGAAGATGTAGGGGAAGCACAAAACGTTGTTGACTTGATTGGGATAGTCGGTGCGCCCTGTCGCCATGATGGCGTCGTCGCGTACGGCCTTGACTTCTTCCGGCAATATTTCGGGAGTCGGGTTGGCCAGCGCGAAGATCAGCGGGCTGGCTGCCATGGTTTTCACCATATCTGCTTTAAGCACGCCGCCGGCCGACAGGCCCAGGAAGACATCAGCGCCTGCAATCACGTCGCGCAAGGTGCGGGCATCGGTTTTTTGGGCGAAAAACGCTTTGTCGTCGTCCATTAACTCGGTGCGTCCTTCGTACACAACGCCTGCCAGATCGGTGACGAAAATATTTTCACGCGGAATTCCGAGCTTGACCAGCAAACCCAGGCAAGCGAGGGCCGCAGCGCCTGCACCGGAGGTGACCAGCTTGATGTGCTTGGGATCTTTGCCAACGACTTTAAGCCCGTTCAGCAGCGCAGCACCTACGACGATGGCCGTGCCGTGCTGGTCGTCATGAAAGACCGGGATTTTCATGCGCTCGCGCAGCTTGCGCTCGACATAAAAGCAGTCGGGTGCCTTGATATCCTCGAGGTTGATTCCGCCAAATGTGGGTTCGAGCGAGGCGATGATGTCAACGAGTTTGTCGAGGTCGTGCTTTTCGTTGATTTCGATGTCAAAAACGTCGATGCCCGCAAACTTCTTGAACAGTACGCCCTTTCCTTCCATCACCGGCTTGGCTGCCAGCGGACCAATGTCGCCCAGACCCAGCACAGCAGTGCCGTTGGTAATCACGGCCACGAGGTTGCCGCGGCTGGTGTATTTGAACGCGTTGTTCGGGTCCTTGACAATTTCCTCGCAGGGCGCAGCCACGCCTGGCGAATAGGCAAGTGCCAGATCATGCTGGTTGATCAGCTGTTTGGTGGCGGCAATCGCAATCTTGCCGGGGGTCGGAAACTCGTGGTATTCGAGCGCAGCGCGCCGCAACTCGGCACGTTTTTCAGGCGTGTTCGACGAGCCGACTGCCGCGGCAGTGCCGGACGATTCTTGGGTCATTGTCTGTCCTCGGATTCTTGGGCTTTGGATTGTAGACCCCGATGCTTCGGGCCGGACCCGCCGCTCAGAGCACGGTGGTTTTGGACAATTCCATGCGCCGTGCGGTTTGTTTGCCGGTCAGGACAAAGCCCCGTTGTGCATCACTTTCGTCCATAAAGCGCCACACGCCTGATTCACCGGCCGGATCGGCGGCCCATTGGCCGGGCAGGGCGGGATGCGGCGCCGCGACGACAACCGCGAGCGCAGGTGTTTTGATGGATACAGGCATTAACGGGAATACCAGCGCCGTACGGTTTGCGGTCAAGTTCGCAGCCAGCGCTTTCGCGGCATTCATGATGGGCATGACGTAGGGCAATGTACGTTGTCCGGCCGAAGCATATTGCGCGCAATCGCCCAGGGCGAAGATGTGCGCAGCAGAGGTTTGCAGGTAGGCGTCCACGAGAATCCCGCGGTCACAAGCCAGTTGCGCGGCGGCGGCCAATTCCATGTCGGCGCGCAGACCGATGGCGCTCAGCACGGTATCTGCGCCCAGCGTCTCACCGTTTGAAAGGGTGACAGTCAAAGCGCTTTCGGATTTGCCGTTAAAGCCGCCGGCATGGTCAACCGCCTGCACTGTCGTGCCGAAATGCCAGTGGACCCCGAGTTCCGTTAAGGCTTGCTGCAGCTCAAGCCCGGCATCTTGCGGGAGCAACTGTGCCAATGGGCGAGACGCCGGGTCAATGACGTGCACCCGATGTCCGGCTTGCACCAAGTCATTGGCAAATTCACAGCCGATCAGGCCGGCGCCGATCAGTACGACGGTTTTTGGCGCGACGGTGTCTGGCGCTGGCTCGTCAGGTTGAAGCACGCCATGAAATTGCGCAAAATCATTGAGCGAATTTACGACCCGCACCTGTTCGGTAGCGTTGCCGGTCATCGGCGCGCGGATCGGCTTGGCACCGGTTGCGATCACGAGTTGCGAATAGGCCAGCTCCGATGCCTCGCTGCCTTTGCGCAAGGAAATCGACCGGCTTTGCACGTTGATGCCAACGACCACTGTGTTTGCCAAGAGGGTGACGTTCAGCGTCTCGGCCATCTTGGCAGCTGGTGTACTGACGAGTTGCGCAGGCGTTCGTTTTTGCGCAAATGCATTTGACAGCGATGGCTTGGCGTAGAAGTCAGCGCTATCGGCGCTCACCACCACCACTGGCGTAGTGGTGTCGAGTTTGCGTAACTCCCTGACGGTCGTCCAGCCCGCAAGCCCGGCACCAATCACCACAATGGGGGCGCCCATGCTCAGATTTCTACGAGTTCAAAGTCTGCTTTGGCTACGCCGCAATCCGGGCAGGCCCAGCTCTGCGGTACGTCGGCCCACAGAGTGCCAGGAGCGATGCCGTCTTCAGGGCGGCCATCGACCTCGTTGTACACAAAGCCGCAAACGATGCAAATATAGGATTTCATGGGGATGCTCACTTCAAAAGATTAGGGTGTATCGGGTTGCTTATCTGGCTCGGGTTTTATCAATCAGCCGCTGATTTTCTCAAGCTGTTGCCTGTAATGGTTGGCATGGCGCTCTTCCACTTTGGCCAATGCAGCGAAGCGCTTCTGGGCCTTTTCCAGTGTCGCTTTGAATTGCGCAGCGTGTACTTTACTTTCTTCGATTTGCCCATCCATTTCGGCCACCGCAGCAGCATTGCCCTCAGCTTCGGCAGTCTTGCGAAAACCGGGGTACATCTCGGTGTACTCATAGGTTTCGCCGTCGATGGCAATTTGCAGGGCTTTGGCCGGCGTCATGGTGGCCTTGGGGTAGAGCAAGTCCAGATGGCCAAAGGCATGCATGACTTCCTGATCGGCGGTTTCTTCGAAGGTGCGCGCCGTGACTTCGTCACCCGCCTCGCGGGCCAGTTTGGCGAAATAGCGGTACTTGATGTGTGCCATGGATTCGCCCGCAAATGCGGCTTCGAGGTTGGCGAATGTCTTGATGTCGGGGCGTTGGTGGGTCGTCATGGTGGGCTCCTGCGGATTAAAGGGGGCTTTGCTTGCAACATTGATCGGTAGTTATTTCCTATCAATGTGAAGCGAATGTTAGTTTTTGTTTGATATCTACGCCAATCGATTTTCCCTAATCCATCGATAGCGCTGCTGGCTGCCGCTCTAAACCATGGGCAGCAAAACACGGCGCTCCCAGGCGCTGATTTCGTTCAGGTAGCTCTCGTATTCGAGTTCCTTGACGGCGGTGTAAGCAGTCACAAAATCGTCTCCTAGCAGGCGGCGGCTTGTTGCGCTGTTTTGCATGCATTCCAACGCCGGCAGAAAGCTGCGCGACAGGGCGTGTGCGCGGTCGTAGCCGTTCGAACCTGCTTCCAAAGGAATCGACGGCGACAGCTTTTCATCCATCCCCGCCAGCCCTGCGGCCAGCGAGGCGGCAATCGCCAGGTAGGGATTGGCGTCAGCGCCGGCGATGCGGTTTTCCACCCTGCGCGCGCTCGGCCCACTGACAGGCACACGCAAGCCGGAGGTGCGGTTGTCATAACCCCATTCCAAATTGATAGGCGCCTGGCTGCCTTTCACAAAGCGCCGATAGGAGTTCACGAACGGCGCAAAGATAAGCATCAGGTCCGGCACATAAGCCTGCAGTCCGCCGATGAAATGGCCGAAAGCCGCGGTCTCTGCGCCGTCGTCAGCGCTGAACACGTTACGGCCAGCAGCGTCCACCACGCTCTGGTGCAAATGCATGGAACTACCCGGGGAGCCAGCGACGGGCTTGGCCATGAAAACGGCATTCAGCCCATGGCGGATGGCAATTTCCTTGGCCGCATATTTGAAGAGAAACGCCTGATCAGCGACCTGAACCGGATCACCATGCAACAGGTTGATTTCGTATTGCGTCGTGCCAACTTCATGAATCCACGTATCGGCTTGCACGCCGAGCGCCTGCAGGGCCTGTCGAAAATCATCCCAAAACCCGGACAGCTCATTGAGCATGTTCATGCTGAAGGCAGACTGTCCGGTTTCAGCGCGGCCGTTACGCGTCCTGGGGGGCTGCAGCGCCAGGCCAGGATCGACGCTGGGTGCGGTCAGGTAAAACTCAATCTCGGGCGCTACTACCGGCGTTAAACCTTGCGCTTTGTAGCGCGCCAGAACCTGCTGGAGCAGGGAGCGCGCAGCAAATGCGCACGGCTGGCCGTTGAGCTCCACGCAGTCATGAATCGCAAACGCACGCGGCACCGACGACCAGGGTGACACCTTGAGCGTGGTCAGGTCGGGAACCAGTCGTATATCGGGGTCCGCGTCGGGAAAAATCGGATGGTACGAATAGTCGCCGGTGACGCACTGCATCGGAATGGCCTGCGCAATGCGCAACTCCGCACCGGCAGCGAAGTTGGCAGCGGGCATCAGCTTGCCGCGCGGATAGCCGGAAACGTCGGGGAAAAGACACTCCACGTCGCTTATTCCATGTTGCTTGAAGAAGGATGTGAGGTCGGCGTGCGATGCTTGGGTCATGGTGAAATACCGTTTTCTGGCGTGGCTATAAGGCACCTATTTTCAGACCGAATGGGTCCTTGGCTGGTGCCACTTTCAAACGCAATAAACAGCAGGAAGGGTTTGTATGGCGCAATTTGACCTGATTGTCATCGGTGGTGGTTCGGGTGGCGTGCGCGCAGCCCGAATTGCCGCCGGCCACGGCGCCAAGGTCGCACTGATCGAGGAGTACCGCTTGGGCGGCACTTGTGTGATTCGCGGCTGTGTTCCCAAAAAACTGATGGTTTACGCGTCGCGATTTGCGCAAGAGTTTGAAGAGGCAGCCGGCTTTGGATGGACGGTTGGAAGCACATCGTTCAACTGGGCGACGCTCAAGGCCAACCGGGACCGGGAAGTGGCTCGCCTTGAACAGATTTACCGCAATAACTTGCTCAGCGCGGGTGTGACGGTGTTTGCGTCCCGCGCACAGCTGCATTCGCCGCACAGCGTTCTTTTGGCAGACGGTTCGGTGCTCCACGCAGCGCATATTTTGATTGCTACCGGCTCCACCCCCGACCCCGGGCCGGCCATCCCCGGGCAATCACTGGCGATTGATTCCAACGGTTTTTTTGAGCTGGAAGCCTTGCCCCAACAGGTTGTTGTTCAGGGTGCAGGCTATATCGCTCTGGAGCTGGCGTGTGTGCTTAAACGTCTGGGCTCGGAGGTTACCGTGGTGGTGCGTGGCGAGCAAATATTGCGCGGTTTTGATGATGAATTGCGCAGCCACCTGGCGCAGGAATTGGGGGAGGTCGGCATTCGCCTGTGCTTTGGTCGGCAAATTAGCGCGATTGAAAAAAATGCGCCGCCTGCGGGAACTGCCGGATTGACCGTCACACTGGATAACGGCGAGCAGTTGCCCGCGGACTGTGTTTTGCGCGGTGTGGGTCGCAAGCCCAACACATGGGGGCTGGGACTCGAGCACATGGGTATCGCCACCGACGCGGCGGGTGCCATCCAGGTCGATGGGCATTCCCGCACTTCGGTCCCGAGCGTGTATGCCGTCGGCGACGTGACCAACCGGGTCAACCTCACGCCCATGGCCATTCGTGAAGGGCATGCTTTTGCTGACACCGTTTTTGGCAAACAGCCGCGTGCGGTTGACCACTCGTTGGTGCCCAGCGCTGTGTTCACGACGCCGGAGGCGGGTGCGGTCGGCCTGACCGAAGCGCAGGCCGTGCAAATGTATTCCAAGGTGGACGTTTACCGGAGTGTTTTCCGCCCGATGCGCGCAACGCTTTCAGGCCACTCCTCCAAGGTGTTTTTGAAGCTGCTGGTGGACCGCGAGACCGATAAGGTGCTGGGCTTTCACGGTGTCGGGCCGGACACCGGCGAGATGGCGCAACTGGTCGGCATCACCTTGCAACTCGGTGCAACCAAAGCGGCGTTTGACGCCACGCTGGCGGTTCACCCGACTGCGGCCGAAGAGCTGGTCACCATGCGTGCGCCTGCGCATCGGCATAACCTGTGAAGCTATGCGAATGACCCACTGCGTGCCCACATGAAAGCAGGTGAGGAACTGCACCGTACAGGGGTGCTGCTGGTGTTCGGCTCGGCAACCGTCTGGAGTTTTGGCGGCGCGATTGTGCGTTATTTGACGGTCAGCGACAGCTGGGTCGTGGTGTTCTGGCGCTCGTTATTTGCAACGGCCTTTTTGTTGGGTTTCATGCTGTGGCGCGATGGCTGGCGCGCCACCTTAGACAGCTTTCAGAAAATGGGATGGCCCGGTCTGGGTGTGGCGATCTGCTTTGCCACTGCGTCCACCGCATTCGTGGTGGCACTGGCGCACACCACCGTGGCCAACGTGCTTTTGATTCAGGCGGGTGTGCCCCTGCTGGCAGCGCTGATGGCATTTTTGTTATTCGGGGAACGCATATCGGGCGCCACCTGGGCTGCTATTGCCGCAGTGATTGCCGGAATTGGCACCATGGTCTCCGGTTCACTGGGCACATCGCTGTCGCCCCTGGGTGACGGCTTGGCAGTGCTGGTAGCGTTTGTATTCGCCGGCGCCACCGTCATCACGCGCCGCCATGCCAATGTCGGCATGATGCCGGCGGTTTGCTCGGGCACCACTATTGCAGGAGTTGTCGCGGCGCTGTTGCTGCAGCACTTTGCCGTGAATGCGAAAGACGCCTCTTTGCTGTTTTTGTTTGGCGTGTTCAACCTCGGGCTGGGCATGGCGCTGTTTGTGACCGGGGTACGGCTGATACCCTCCGCGCTGGCCGCATTGATTGGTGTAACCGAGCCGGTTTTGGGGCCGGTCTGGGTCTGGCTGGTGCATGGCGAGGTGCCTGGCATTCGAACACTTCTGGGTGGCGCGCTGGTGTTTGCAGCTTTGCTGAGCCACTTGCTGTGGCAGTTCAGGACCCAGCGATTGGCGCAGGATGAAACGCCTTCAAGTTTTCCTTCGGGGGGTGCCTTGTGAAAGCCATTGTTACTACCGGCCAGGGTGGCTATGAGCGACTGGAATACCGCGAGGTGCCCGTGCCCGAACTGGGCCAGGGTGATGTGTTGTTGCAGGTTCTGGCTGCGGGAATCAACAACACGGACATCAACACCCGCGTTGGTTGGTACGGAAATCGTGAGGATGCTTCTGCAACAGGAGATGACTCCGATGCCGCCCAGGGTTGGAGTGGTGCGACGCCATTTCCGCTGATTCAGGGCGCAGACTGTTGCGGTCGCATCGTGGCAATGGCGTCCGACGTAACAGGGCTGCACTTGGGGTCGCGCGTGCTGGTGCGTCCGTGCATGCGGGTGTCAGGTTTTGGCGCACTCGACACGGTGTGGTTGGGCACGGACTTTGACGGCGCATTTGCGCAGTTCGTCCGTGTCAAGGCCCATGAGGTGTTTGCAGTGCAAAGCCACTGGAGCGATGCGGAATTGGCCACGATTCCTTGCGCCTATGGCACTGCCGAGAACATGTTGCAACGCGCCTGCGTCGTGGAGGGTGATCGTGTGCTGGTAACCGGCGCTTCGGGTGGCGTGGGTTCCGCGGTGGTGCAACTTGCCAAACGCCGCAAAGCGCATGTGGTCGCTGTCACCACGCGCGAGAAAAGCGCGCAGTTGCTTGCGATCGGTGCCGATGAGGTACTCAGCCGTGAGAGTGATCTGCTGCAACAGTGCGCAGACAGGGGTTTAACCGGCGTGGACGTGGTGGTGGATAACGTGGCCGGCGCGGGTTTTGGTGCGCTGCTCAAAATCTTGCGCCGTGGGGGACGTTATGTAAGTTCCGGAGCTATTGCCGGTGCCAATGTGGCGCTGGACATGCGCGACCTCTATCTCAAGGACATCAGCTTGCTGGGATGCACTGCGTGGACCGAGTCGGTGTTCCCGGCACTGATCGGCTACATCGAGCGCGACGCGATAAAACCGCTGCTGGCCGGTACTTTTGCGCTTGCGGATATCGCGTCAGCGCAGCAGCAGTTTTTGCAGAAGCAGCACATCGGCAATCTGGTGCTCGTTCCTTAGTGGCGGGCAATTCAGCGCTTCATGGATCCCCGGGGTACAGGGACGGAGCTGGTTGAAACGCCCGCTGCGTCAAACCGCTTGGTCAATACTTCACCGCGCAGGCGGGGGTCAAAGCTGATGTGTACCCAATCGCCTTCTGCAATGCACTGGTCAAAGGCAATACGCGAGCTTTGCAGGAGCGCCACAATGTCGGTCGGGCTACCAAATTGGGCACAGGTAAAGTCTGCCGCGTAACCGCGCGCGTGGGCCTTGTTGGCGAAATAGCGCTGCCAGGAGGCGTCACCCGGCAAGTCCCCATTGCGCTGGCACCATGCCTGGTAATCACTGGCGCTCAATATCTTTTCCAATGCCTCGCATCGATAACCACTGTTGACGTGCACCGGATGACCCAGCAACTGGCGCACCTTCGTCAGACCGGTGACCGTGATGCTCAGGTTCTGAACTACTTGAAGGTCTGGTGTGTTGTCGATACCAAAGCGCACGGCGGTGCTGCTCTCGGTCATCTCAGCCATTGAAAAATAGTCGCTCATAGCGGTCACTCACCCGTCAGGCACGCATCAGGGCTTCGATGGCATCGACTGCCACCGGTACGCCGCGGCTGATCAGCTCACAGCCTGTGTCGGTAACCACTGCATCGTCCTCGATGCGGATGCCGATGTTGTGAAACTCCTCGGGTACGCCCGCCGCCGGGCGCACATAAATGCCTGGCTCAATGGTCAGCACCATGCCGCTGCGCAAAATGCGCGCGGGCCGGTTGATGATGGTCTCACCCGTCAGCGCGTCTTTGCGCTCGTGGCGCACGCCCAATTCGGACGGTTCGGTGTAGGCGCCACAGTCATGCACATCCATGCCAAGCCAGTGGCCGGTGCGATGCATGTAGAACTGGAAATAGGCCCGCTTTTCGATCACGTCGTCGAGCGTGCCGACCTTGTTTTTGTCGAGCAGCCCGAGATCGAGCATGCCTTGTGCCAACACCTTGACGGTGGCTTCATGCGGGTCGGTAAAGCGGGCACCCGCCTTGGTGACTGCAATCGCGGCTTCCTGCGAAGCCAGCACCAGTTCGTAGAGAACCCTTTGAGGCCCGCTGAAGACGCCGTTGGCGGGAAAGGTGCGCGTGATGTCGCTGGCATAGCCGTCAAGCTCGCAGCCCGCATCGATCAACACCAGTTCGCCGTCGCGCACCAGGCCAGCATCTGCGCGGTAATGCAGCACACAGGCGTTTGCACCGGCTGCCACGATGGAGCCATAGGCCGGGTACTGCGAACCATGACGGCGGAACTCGTGCAGCAACTCGGCGTCGAGGTGGTACTCACGCACTTCCTGACCGGCGCGAAGCATGCTTGCGGACAACTGCATGGCGCGAATATGGGCACCCGCGCTGATGTGGCCGGCGCGGCGCATGGTGGCAATCTCGGACGCGTCCTTGATAAGCCGCATTTCGTCGAGCGGGCCGCACAAATCGCGCTGTTGTTCAGGGCAAAGCGTGCCGTAACGCACGCGCGCGCGCAACGCTGCGAGCCAGCTGTCAACACGTGCTTCCAGTCCTTTGTGGGTGGCAAACGGGAACCACACGGCGTCGCGCCCATCCAGCAAGGCGGGCAACTTCGCATCGAGCTCCGTCACCGAAAAGGCCGCGTCAACACCCAGCGCACCCGGTGCAGCCTCTGGTCCTACTCGAATACCGTCCCAGATTTCGCGTTCCAGGTCTTTGGGCTGGCAAAACAGCGTGGTTTTGCCGTCGCCGCTGATGACCAGCCACGCCTTGGGTTCCACAAATCCGCACAGATAATAAAAGTAGCTGTCCGGACGAAACTGAAAATCGCTGTCGCGGTTGCGCTGTTGTTCCGGTGCTGTCGGCACGATGGCAATGCCATTGGGCCCCATACGCGCTGCCAGTGCGTTGCGACGGGATTGATAGAGGGATGCGTTCATAGGGATGCGGTGTTTTTCAGTTTCAGTTCACTGGCTTTGGCGGTTCAGTTGTTCCAGCCGCTGCGGCGTGCCGACGTCGGTCCAGCGCCCAGTGTAAATCTCAGCCCCGATTTTTGCTTGGTCCATCGCTGCGCGCATCAGTGGTGCCAGCGCCGCCTTGGTGCCAGATGGATTGCCCGGCGGTATGGAGCAATACGGCGGCATGAACAGCGCCTTGCGGTAAATCCCGATGGTGGAGTAGGTATAGCGCACCAACCCCGCGCCTTTGGGCAAATTCAGGGCCAGGCCGCTGACCGGATCGAGGCCAAAATCGCCGTCCGGGTTGTGCTCGGGATTCGGCACCAGCCAGATATGCGCCAGCAAATCGCTCTTCAAAAAAGCGTCAAAACGTGCTTTGGAGAACACGAAATCGGGTGCAAATATGTCACCCGCGAGCACCCAGAAAACCGTGTCCAGTGCCGGTAAAGCCCGTGCGATGCCACCCGCAGTTTCCAGAGCTGCGCCGAAGTCACGGCCTTCATGCGAGTACCGCAAGGTTGTGCCAAACCGCGCCTCAATCTGCGTATCCAGCCAGGCAGTATTGACCAGTACATCACCAAACCCCTCGTTGGCCATTGCCTCCAGATGCCATTGCATCAATGGTTTTCCCCGCACCTCCAGCAGAGGTTTGGGCGTGTGGTCGGTGAGCGGGCGCATGCGCTCACCGCGACCGGCAGCCAGCAGAATGGCGCGGCAGGGGCGGGTGCTTGCCTCTGGGCTGGCGCAATGGTTCGGTTCGCGGCTGGGCATGTTGGGGCACGAGCATAGCCGAGCTGCGGTAACGAACTGTTACAGGATCGCTTCGGGCGCCTGCCGGCTTCGCCGCTACATTCCAGCCATGTGCAGGTTTGCCCGGAGGCCTCGTGAAAATTGATCCCAAGCTCAAAAGCCGCATTCGCTTTAACCAGCTTGACGGCGACGCAAAAACGCGGCTTCGCCGTTTTTACCACCTGACCTCGGCCGACGCCGCGCTGCGCATTTTGCAATCCGGATTTATCTGGAGCGACGCAGACGATTTGTGCCCCAACTTCGGATCCAATCGCAGTGCCAAACCAGCCTTCAAAGCGCCCCAGGAAATCTGGCTGACGTTCAACTTTGTTGGTCCTGCGCATCTGGTGCCCGAGGAATTTTCAACTGACCAATACGTGCCAAACGCGCTCTACATCCACCTGTTCGAGTGGCCCGATATGTTTGACCTTGAGGGCATGCGGGTGGACAAACTGCGCGTCTCCAAAGGAACCGGGAGCGGACTCGAATGCATTGGATACTCTGCCACGCCGGATTTTCTGGAGCGCTGCAAAACTGACCTTGAAGCCACCATGCTGCTTACCCGCCTCAAGCGTTTCGCCGCCAGTTCACGGGCAGTTCGGGTGCCGGAATCAGCCGACGAGCGTGATGTGGTCAAACGCAACTACCCCCAGCACAAATTCAGTGCCATGGATATTTACAAAATGCGTTTCCAACTATTCAAACGCCGACTGGCCAAGCGCCTGAATCAGCCTGCGCAAAAGGGCTGACCAAGTCCGGCAGACCCGTCGCGCCACCCAGGCTGGGTCAAGTTTTTTACTTGCGACGCTGACAACAATTGCCCTGTTCATGGCGTGCTGTTATGAAATCCATACTGCCACAGCACGGCTTATTGCGCCTTTGCAAAGCGCTATGGATCGCTACCGCCGTTGTGTGAGGCTGCGCTCGACGCCTTAGGGCAAAGGCTGAATTCCCGGGGCAGCGACCTAGAATCCCCGGGGATAACTTGGTAGTACCAAGTGATGGAATAAAAACAATGCAGATGTATATCGTGTCAGCCAAACGAGTGTCCAACGCTGTTTCAGTTGACGGCGCTCTCCCTGTTGAACGCCATGCTTGATTCACAGGGCGCGTCTCATACCAGCCGCGATGTTGTGGCAGGTCTGTGTGTTGCGGGTTTGCTTCTGCCGGAGGCGGTGGCCTATGCTGCGCTGGCGCATTTGCCGGTGGCGCATGCGTTCACCGCATTGGTGGTGGGGCTGGCGCTGTATGCGGTTTTTGGCGGCAGCCGGTTTGCCGTTGTTGCGCCAACGTCGAGCACCGCCACCCTGGCCGCCGCTGCCGCGGTGTCGTTGACCGGGGCATATTCCGTCGCCAACGCCGCTGCCTATGCACAGGTGGTGATAGCACTGGTGTTGGTTAGTGGTGCGATGCTGATGCTGTTGGCGCTGGCTCGTCAAGGGCAGTTATCGACCTTCATTTCCCGGCCGGTACTCAAGGGCTTTGCCTTCGCCGTGGCCGTCTCCATTGTGGTCAAGCAGTTGCCCGATGCACTGGGCTTTGAAATGCCGCACGGCGTGAGCGGTGACCCTTATCACATCCTTCTGTTCGCACTGACGCACACCGGAATCTGGAATGCCTACAGCGTCGCCATTGCGGTGGTGTGCGCGGCAGCGATCGGTTTGTTGCGGCGCTGGCCGCAGGTACCTGCTGGCATGCTGGTCATTGTGCTGGCCATTGGCGCGTCGTCGCTGCTGGACCTGGGCGCACTGGGTGTGCAGCAGATCGGCGTGGTTGATCCCATGCAGCTGCGCTTTGGATTTCCGGATCTGGCGTTTGCGGATTGGGTACGGGTGTGCGAGTTGGCATTTGGGTTGGTGATGCTGGTGTTTGCCGAATCGTGGGGCAGTATGCGCAGCATGGCTCTGAGCCACGGCGACCCCCTGGATGCCAATCGCGAGCTTCTGGTTCTGGGGGCCTGCAACGTGGGCGCAGCCTTGCTGCAGGGGATGCCGGTGGGCGCAGGTTTTTCCGCCACATCGGCTAACGCAGCGGCGGGAGCCGTCTCCAAAAAATCGGGCGCCATGGCATTGGTCGCGGTGCTTGCGACTCTGGCTTTTGCCTTGCCGGTGCTGCATTTTTTACCGCGCCCGGTGCTGGCCGTGGCGGTGATCAGTGCGCTTTGGCATTCCTTGTCGCCCAAACCTTTGCTGGTGTTTTGGGGAATGCATCGCGACCGGACCTTGCTGGTGGGTGCTGCATTGGGCGTCCTGGTTCTGGGCGTGCTCGACGGCATGCTGGCAGCGGTTGGATTGTCGTTGCTGGCGGCATTACAACGCTTTAGTGAGCCGGTTTTGCACGAACTCGGCGAACTCGGAACCACGCGCAATTACGTGGATGTGCACGCCCAGCAGGGCACCCACAGCCTCGATGGTGTGCTGGTCTTGCGACCCGAAGAACCACTTTTTTTTGGTAGCGCGGAGCGCGTCATGGGAGCCACGCTCGAAATGGTCCGGCGACGCCTGCCAGTGCAGGTGGTCATATTGAGTCTGGAAGAGAGTGCCGACCTCGACAGCACTGCGGTGGACTGTCTGCTGGAGCTGCACCAGGCGCTGCGCCGCATGGGTAAAACCCTGTTGCTGGCGCGCGCAAAAACGACGGTGCGCGAGTTGTTGCAGCGCTGGGATCCCCAGGGTTTAGGCTGTGAGCAGTGCCTGTTCTGGAGCGTGGCCGATGCAGCGGACTACGCCAGCGCCCAGCTTGTAGCCGCTGGCAATTCTGCCGCCGTTGCCTGACCCGGCGACGTCCCGCGCCTCGCTTTTCGCCACGCAGCGTAGTTCTACGCAGTCGGACCTGCGCAATCGTGCGGCTGTTTTTTGTTGCGTTTGCAAAGAAACTGATAGCCACATCAGTTCAAGGCGAAAGCAAACAATGCAACCCTTCCTACCGACTCAGCGGGACACGACCGCCTCAACCGCGCAAACCGGCGCCGTGCCCGACAAAGTCTGGCTGGTGCGCGCTGCCGGCGTTGGCGCGGCACTGTTTGTGCTCGCGTTTTGCACCCCGTTGCTATGGGCGGCGGTATCGGCCGGGCTGGGAATCGCAGCGCTCATCGGGATAGTCGCAACCGGGGTGCTTGCGTTGCAGCTGATGCCCCTGGCATTGCAAAAGCTGGAAAACCGGATTTTGCAAATACGCAAAACCGAAGCCCGCGCAAACCCCATTGAGCAACTTCAAAATGACTGCCTGCGGCGGGAGGAGCGGCTTGAGGCGTTTCGCCGGGCCCTGGTCCAAATTGGTGGAAAGATTGAATCCATGCGCCAGATGATTGAGGACCGACGCGATATCGATCCGGGCCAGGTTCTGGTGCAGCAGGAGCGCGCACTGGACAGGATGGCGCAGTTTTACCGGGCCAATATTCAGCGTCTGAACGACGCCCACGCCGCGCTCGACGCCTTCCGGCACAAGATCAAACAGAAAGAGTTTGAGTGGGAGTTTGTGCAGGCCGGCAAGGTGGTGATGGGCGCGCTGAATCCGGCTGCCATGGAAGACCTGATGCAGGGCCTGCTCACCGATGAGGCGCTGCGGTCAGTGCAGGACCACTTCAACGCGGTGTTTGCCGAACTCGATGTGGGCATGCGCTCCGTTGATGCCCCTACCCGCCAGCACCTGGCTGAACAAAACCTGGACCCGCTGGACGCCCTGACGATTTCAGAGTCCATCAAGCCAAGGAGAGTGCGATGAAATTCTGGACGGCGCTACGCCTGTTTTGCCTCATTGTGTTTGCCATTCTGGTGATCGCTGCACTGCTGTTCGCGGGCTATGGGTCCCGCGGCGGCGACGCCGACACCCACGCTGCCCCCACCGTTATCCGTTAACTACTGACTGAGGAGTTCCCCATGAATACAAGTACGCTCAAAAAAACGCAACGCCTGACCGGTGCCACGGCACTGGCGCTGTTGGCTCTGGTGCAGGGCGCAGTGGCGCAAGATGCGCAGCCGGAATGCGCCGTGCGCATCGGTGGCGGCCCCAACGGGGGTGTGTATGAACTGCTGGTCAGGGACATACAAACAGTTTGTGGTGCGACCGTATCGGTGTGCGCGGTGCCAAGTCAAGGGGGGTTGCAAAACCTGATGAAACTGTCCTCCAGTGAGGTTGACGTCGGCTTCGCGCAAATCGACACGCTGCAGGAAATATCGCGTGGAGGTGATGAGAACGTCAAGGATTTGCAGGCGGTAATGCCACTGCATTCCAACTTGTTGCACATACTGACATTGAAAAACGGTTCGCAAATTGGTGGCTGGAAAGGCATTGGCGGCGAGACCAAAATCCTGCGCAGGTTTTCGGAGCTCAAGGGCGTGAAAGTGGCGGTGGTGAGTTCGGCCTTGCTGGTGGGACAAAAGCTCAATAACCAGCTGGGGTACGGCATGGAACTGTTTGAGGCCGCAAACGATGACGAAGCGGTCGATATGCTTCGCAGCAACAAGGTGCAAGCCATCTTCACAACCGGCGGCTGGCCGTATCCCAGCATTGCGCGCCATTTGGCTTCATCGAACCTGATGCTGGCTGAATTCGATCTTCCGGCGCAGCCGCCCTTTGCGATTGCACGGCGCAGCTACCAGAATCTCGGTGCGTATAACGTCAGCTTTCTGGCTGCACCCAACCTGATGCTGACCCGCCCGTTCAAGCCCAATGGTGAGATGGGTAAAAAGATTGCCGCATTGCAAAAATGCCTGATTTCCAGACTCGACGTGCTTCAGGAAGGACGCTTCCACGCGGCCTGGAAAGAGGTAAAGACGCCGTATGACACGCTGGGCGTCAGTCGTTTTGCCGGCGACGGTCAGAAGACAGTGGCCGCAAAGCAGTAAAGTGGCCACACAAACAAATACTCCGAGGTTGAGGTGACGCAATGACATTGCCGGTGAAGGTGCTCGGGCGTCCGCTGGCGCTACCCGCTTGGGTGCTGAGCGCGGCCATTGCATTGACCTTGATTGTGGCCATGGGGAGCGCTGGCGAGATGGCGGCCAGCCGGGAAAAGCAAAAACAGATCACGGCCATTCAGAGCACGATAGAGTTGCAGCGCCTGGGCTTGAGCGGTGTCATTGCCAGGTTTCAACATGTGCCGTTCACGGTTGCGCAATATCCGGAGGTCGCGGCCCTGCTGCACAACACCAAAGACAAAGCGCTCACCCAGAAGTTGAACGCGCACCTCCAGGAAGTCAATGAACGAGTCGGGTCGGAGGCGCTGTACCTGATGGATACCACGGGCCTGACATTGGCTTCGAGCAACTGGTCAGAGCCCTACACGTTCGTGGGTGATAACTATTCGTACCGGCTTTATTTCAAGGACGCCATGGAGCGCCGCGAAGTGGGCCCCAAAAGCGCGGCGGAAGATGGCTCCGGTCTTTACTATGCCGTTGGCAGCAGCACCGGCGTACCGGGATTGTTTATATCAACGCCGGTGCGTGAAGATGGCCGAACCATCGGCGTGTTGGCGATCAAGGTCAGCTTGCAGGAGATTGAAATGGCTTGGCGGCGTGCCGGGGAACCCATTTCATTGGTTGACCAGCATGGGGTCATTTTTCTGTCATCCATGGAACCCTGGCTCTACACCGCAACCCACCCCCTGAGCCCGGTGGAGCAAAGGTTTATTGACGAGAACAACCAGTTTGGCAAAGACAAGCGTATTGAACCTGCACCCTGGAAAGTATTGCCGGTGGCCGGCGAATCCAGCTACGAAACAGTGGCCAATCTCGACGGTAAAGCGCGCCATTTTCTGACCCTTTCAGAGCCTCTGAATCAGTCCCCCTGGTCGCTCGTGGTGATGACCGATCTCTCGCCCGTCGCCAATGCCCGTCGTCTGGCCTGGGCCCTGACAGGTTTGGTCGGCGCGGTGTTGCTATTGATCGCAAAAATATGGCAGTTGCGGGAGCGCCGCTATGCAGAGCAACGCAATGCAAGCCAGGAGTTGGAGCGACAGGTGCACATGCGCACCCAGGAATTGCGCGAGTCGCATGCATTTCGCAAAGCCATGGGCGATTCGCTGTTGGTAGGGCTGCGGGCCAGTGCGCTCGATGGGACCATTATTTTTGTCAACCCTGCAATGTGTGATATGTCGGGTTTCAGCGCGGACGAGCTGATAGGCAGCAAGCCGCCCCACCCTTACTGGCACCCGGATGATCTGGAAAAGCACTGGAAGGACAGCCGCGCGGTACTCAATGGAGAGGCCGCAATGACCGGCTTTGAATCGCGCATCAGGCATTCAGCAGGACATGACGTCCACACCATGGTGTACACCGCACCGCTGATTGATGCGGACGGGAAACACAACGGCTGGATCAGTTCGGTGGTGAATATTACCGAGCAGAAAAAAGCGGAAGAATTGCAGCGCTTGCAGACCGCAAAAATGCAGCGTGCCGGTCGGCTCGCCAGCATGGGTGAGATGGCTTCCACGCTGGCCCATGAGCTAAGCCAGCCTTTGATGGCGATGGTCAGTTTCGCCGGCGCGGCGCGCGCCTACACCGAGACCGGCAATCAGGAACTGACGCTGGAGACGCTGGGCGAAATTAACGGGCAGGCGCTGCGCGCGGCGGATATCGTCAGGCGCATTCGCGGCTTTGTCCAACAGCAAACACCCGGTTTTCAGGATTGCACCGTCAACGAAGTTGTCTCCAACGTCATTGCACTGTTGCGCCCCGAGATCCGCCATCAGCGCGCCACTGTGGTGACCCGGCTTTCGCTGTTTCCGCCGGTGATTCAGGCGGACCGGATATTGCTGGAGCAGGTGGTGCTCAATTTGATTGTCAATGCCCTGCAGTCCATGCCCGATAAAACACCCGTCGAAAACATTGTCGAGGTGGAAACCGGCGAAATCGACAACCGGGTTTTCATCCGTGTCTCGGACCGTGGTCCGGGCATTGCTGATGATTTGGCGCAGCAATTGTTTGAGCCTTTTTTCACCACCAAGCCCGAAGGTCTGGGCCTGGGGCTCAACATTTGCCGCACCACCGTAGAGTCCCATCGCGGTCGTCTGGTGTATGAAAACCGGCCCGGCGGGGGCGCAATTTTCTCGGTTTACCTGCCATTGGAACCTTTAAAACCATGAAACCAAGCAACCTCAATCTCTACATCGTCGATGACGATGACGCATTGCGCCGCTCATTGGTCAGCCTTCTGAATTCCCATTTGCGCGATTTTTCGCTTCGCGATTTTGAGTCTGGCGAGGCCTTTCTGGAAGGCGCTGATCTGGATTCGAACGGTGTGGTGGTGATGGATTTGCGCATGGAGCCTGGAATGAGCGGACTGGAGGTGTTCAACATCCTGCAGGAGCGTAAAAGCCAGCTTGCCATCGTTTTTCTTTCCGGCCACGGCACGATTCCCGATGCCGTGCGTGCGATGGAAGGCGGCGCCGTGAGCTGGCTGATCAAACCCTGCCCGAATGAGGAACTGGTGCAAGTGGTGCAGCGTGCCAAAGAGCGTGCCGTGCAGATCGCAGTCCGTCGCCGTGCCCGTCAGCACGCGCTCGCCTTGTGGGCGAAATTGTCCCGTCGTGAAAAGCAGATGGCATTGCCTTGCGCACAAGGCAAATCCAGCAAGTTGATCTCGCAGGAATTTACGGCGGCCAGCGATCGGGTTGGGTACCGCACGGTAGATAACCACCGCGCGAGAATAATGGCCAAATTGGAGGTCCCCAATACCAATGCACTGCTGGCATTTCTCACGGAACACGGCCTGACAGACGAACCGTAGCGCAAGTAGATGCGCGCAAACGCGGTGAGGGCTAGCGCGTGGACGCCGTATCAGCCTCCCGCGCGCTTGACCGTGAATCCCTGTGCCTTTAGCCACCCGACGATTCGGTCGCAATGGTCACCCTGCACTTCAATCACACCGTCCTTGACGGTGCCGCCGCTGCCGCACAAGGATTTGAGTTGCTTTCCCAAAGCGGCCAAAGCACTGCCGGCCAAGGGCAGGCCATCAACCAGCGTAACGTTTTTTCCACCCCGCCCCTTGCTCTCGCGCCGCACGCGCACGACCCCGTCGGACTTGCCGGGTGCGGGCGCCGTGTTGCAGTTGCATTTGGCTACCGGCTGGCGACACACCGGGCACATGCGCCCGCTCTCTGTGGAGTACACGAGGCCACTGATTCCGGCAGGCAATTTCATGATGGGGTCTGTGTCATAGCAAATTGATAAATATGCATTTGAATTGTCGCCGGCGGCAGACTGCACCCCATCAATTTGGATCTGAATATTGCGCGGAACTGCTAAAGTCTCTGTCAGTTTTTTTAGAACTTGTATTCCATAGACCACGAAGTTGAACCGCTATCCGCCAACATGCGAATCCATTTTTTCCAGTGGCGGTCCGTCAATGCCAGAGTAACACTGTTCACGCTGGCCATTTTTGTCGTCAGTATTGGCAGCCTTGCGGTCTTCGCCGGTAGCACTTTGTTTCGTGATTCCCTGCAACTGTTGAGCGATCAGCAGTTTT